>SKPY01000348.1 GCA_007119305.1 Nitriliruptorales bacterium | reverse complement strand
GTGCGGGCCACCAGCACGCACAGCGCCAGCACGAGCAGCCCCCAGAAGAGGGCGGCGATGATGATGGCCCATTCGGTTCCGCTCACGTCCGCTCGTCCTCGTCGGTGTCCGTCGCTCCCGGCGCGGCCAGTGCCCGGCGCTGGCGCTCTCGCAGGTCCGCCAGCCGGTCGGCGACCGCCGCCTCGTGCCCGTGCCGCGTGGGCTCGTACAGGCGCCGACCCACCAGCTCCTCGGGCAGATGGGTCTGGCCCGCTGCGAACCCGCTCGAATGGTCGTGAGGATAGTCGTATCCCACCCCGTGCCCGAGATCGCGCGCGCCACGGTAGTGCGCGTCGCGCAGGTGTGTCGGCACCGGCGCGTTGCCGTGCCGTGCCACCGCCTCCAGCCCCGCCCCCAGCGCCCGTTTGACCCCGTCGGACTTCGGCGCCACCGCCAGCGAGATCGCGGCGTGGGTCAGCGCGTAGCGGGCCTCGGGCAGCCCCACCTTGTCCAGCGCGTCGAAGGCGTCCACCGCGATGCCCAGCGCCCCCCGGTCGGCCAGCCCGATGTCCTCCGAGGCGAAGATCACCATGCGCCGGGCCAGGAACCTCGCATCCTCCCCCGACTCGAGCATCCGCAGCAGCCAGTACACCGCCCCGTCGGGGTCCGAGCCGCGCATCGACTTGATGAACGCGCTCACCTGGTCGTAGTGGCCGTCGGCCGCCTTGTCGTAGCGGAAGCGGCGCATCGCCTGGGCGACGTCCTCGACGCCGAGGTTGGCCGTGAGCCCTTCGGTTCCCGGTGTGGTGACGCCGGCCGCCCCGGCCGCGACCTCCAGGGCGGAGAGCGCGGCGCGGGCATCCCCATCCCCGACGTGCACCAGATGGTCCACCGCCTCGGCGTCGAGGTGGATGCGGCCGCCGTAGCCCCGCTGCGGGTCGGTGACCGCGCGCTCGAGCAGGGCGCGCACGTCGTCCTCGTCCAACGGCTCGAGGCGGATCAGCTGGCAGCGGGAGAGCAGCGGCGCGTTGAGCTCGAAGAACGGGTTCTCCGTGGTGGCACCGATCAGGGTCACCCAGCCCGCCTCGACGCCCGGCAGCAGCGCATCCTGCTGGCCCTTGTTGAAGCGGTGGATCTCGTCGATGAACAGCACGGTGCGCCGCTCGCGCAGCTCCAGGCGGGTGCGTCCCTCCTCGATCACCCGGCGCACGTCCTTCACCCCGGCGGCCACCGCGGACAGCTCCATCCAGGCGGCGTCGACGTGACCGGCGATCACCGCCGCCAGCGAGGTCTTGCCCACCCCGGGCGGGCCCCACAGGATCAGCGACCGCAGCTGGCCCTGATCGAGCAGCGAGCGCAGCGGCGTGCCCTCCCCCAGCGCGTGCGCCTGCCCGACGTACTCGTCGAGGTTCCGTGGCCGCAGCCGGGCGGCCAGCGGCATCCCGGCCGGGAGCTGTCCGGGGCCCCTCGGGTCGACGTCCGTCGAGGTCGCTGTGCCTTCGGATGCGGCGCCGTCGGCAGGCGTCGCCCGACCCGGCTCGGGCGGGTCCTCGGCCGCGAACAGCTGGGGGTCACTCACGCCCGCACGGTACCGGCCCGCCTCCCGCCACCCGGGTGAGGGCGCCCCTACTGCTCCAGCGCCCGCCCTCCCACGGTACGGCTTCGGCGGCGTCTACCCGGTCACGGTGACGTCGAGCTGCTGGGCGAGCTCTTCCCGCTCCCACTCGAGCGGCCACCCGTTGGGCTCGCACTCCTGCGTCGACACCGACTGCTGCTGCATCACCGGAGCCCGCTCGCCGTCCTCGCCGCAGTCGACGTGCCCGAAGCCCAGGAAGTGGCCGACCTCGTGGTTGAGCAGGTAGCGCCGGTAGGTGACGAGGTCGCCGCCGACCTCACGCCACGCCGCCGTGGCCTCTCGCCAGTTGCGGTCGTTGATGAGGATCTCGTGGTCGATGCGGCAGCTGTAGTCGCGGCTGCACACCTCGTGGGCGGCGTCGATCTCGTCCGGGCTGGCGAGCACCACGGTGAAGTCCGGGTCGTCGCCGCTCCGCTGGAAAGCGACGCTGCCACCGAGCGTCCAGCCACGAGCGTCGGTGAGGATCCGCGCGGTCGTCTCCGAGAAGTCGTCCGTTCCGGTGATCACCTCGCCGCGGAACTCGACGTCGTAGCGGTAGACGGCCTGCGGCTCGCCCCTGGTGGCGACGTGGTCGTCCTCCACCTCCGCCCCGGAGCCGGCACCGTCCGTGCCGCTCGCGCCGTCCTCCCGGTGCTCGGTGTCCTCGGTGTCCTCGGCTTCGTCGTCGTGATCGGTGACCGGTGTCGCGGCATCGGGAGGCCCGACGTGGTCGTCTGGGCGCGCCTCGATCTCATTCCGGGGGCCGTCGCGGTCCACGGCAATCGCTGGGCTCGCGTGGTCCTGACCATCGCCGGCGGCGAGGTCGTGCTCCGACCGCGGCTCCTGCGGCACGACCGCAAGCAACAGCAAGAGCGCCGCGAGGGCAGCGAGCACGGTTCGAACCTGCACGGCGTCGGGTCCTTCGAGGCGCCTCCATCCAAAGCACCAACGACGGTAGGCCCGCCGGACGTTCCCCTTCGGGCGGACAGGTGGCCGTTCGACCGCGGCCACGCGAGCGGCGGGTTCCGGGCGCGGCGGCCCTCGACACCGGAGACCACCGCCGAAAACCGTCCCATCCGACGGGTTCCGTGCACCGGCAGCCGAAGACCCGCAGATCCTCGCCGAAAACCGTCCCATCCGACGGGCTTCGTGCACCGGCAGCCGAAGACCCGCAGATCCTCGCC
>SKPY01000345.1 GCA_007119305.1 Nitriliruptorales bacterium | reverse complement strand
GTGCACGTTGGCAGGGAGGCGTGGACGGGGGAGGCATCATGGGGCCGTGCCTGAGCTGCCCGAGGTGGAGAGTGTGCGGCGCCACCTGGCGCCACGTCTCGAGGGACGTGCCATCGTGGCGGTGTGGAGCGCCCCGCAGGAGCGCTTCGGCGTGCTCGACGACGCGGTCGGGCGCAGGATCAACGCGCTGGGCCGGCGGGGGAAGTACCTGCTCGCGGATCTGAGCGGCGACCTCGAGCTGGTCCTGCACCTCGGCATGACCGGTGCGTTCCGCTTTCACGGCGAGCGCGCCGCCGACGGCAGCGCCTGGCTGGGTGACCCCTACGTGCGGGCCTCCTTCACGCTCGATGACGGGTCGGTGCTCGACTTCCGCGACGTCCGCCGGTTCGGGCGCTTGACGGTCGTGCCCCGTGGTGACTACACGGCGATCCCGACGCTCGCCCAGCTCGGCCCCGAGCCGCTGTCCGAGCAGTTCGACGCGGCGGACTTCTACGCGGCCCTGCGGCGGACCCGCGCGGCGGTGAAGCCCTTCCTGCTGTCGCAGCGCCCCGTCGCCGGGGTCGGCAACATCTATGCGGACGAGGCGCTGTGGCGCGCACGTATCAGCCCGCTGGCTCGGCGCGTCGGCAGGGAGCGTGCACAGCGCCTGTGGGCTGCGATCAGGGTGGTGCTGGCCGACGCCATCGAGCGGGAAGGCACGACGTTTCGTGACTACCAGATGGTCAACGGCCAGAGCGGGCGCAACGCCGCCTTCCTCGTGGCGTACGGCAAGCGCGGGAGCCCCTGCGCACGCTGCGGGACGCCGCTGGCGAAGATCGTGCTCGGCGGACGGGGCACGACCTACTGCCCAGGCTGCCAGCGCTACTAGCACCGTCGGGTTCGTCGCGCGCGCCACCCAAAGGTCAAGTTCCGTACCCAGGTGCCGATCAGGCAAGCATGGGCGTTGATTCCCCGCACCGCCGTCTTGACGTGGTGAGACACGCCGCTGTCAGCCCAGTCCAGCTGCTGGACGCGGGCCTCGACATCGCGTACCAGCCCATCGTCCACCTCGGCTCGGGGCAGGTGATCGCCTACGAGGCCTTGACCCGTCCTCGCCACCCCGCCGCCGGCAACCCGCTCGCGTTCTTCCGAACCCTCGAGCAGTCCGGTCTGCGCCTCGAGGGTGAGCGCGCTGCCTTCCGCGCCGCGATGCGCTGCTGGGAGTGGCGCACGGGCCGTCTGAAGCTGTTCGTCAACGCGAGCCCCCTGACGCTCATCGACGGCGACTTCGACGTCGTGGAGCTGCTCGACATCGCCGAGGCGCACGGGCTGGTGCCATCCGACCTCGTGGTCGAGGTCACCGAATCCGAGGCGGTCGACGACATCGACGCGCTCGCCTTCCGCGCACGCAAGCTCCGCCGCCTCGGCATCAGCGTCGCCGTGGACGACGCCGGCGCCGGACACGCATCGTTCCGGGTGATCACGCGGCTACGTCCGTCCTACATCAAGCTCGACCGCGATCTCATCGCCGGGGTCGACGGTGATGGCGCCCGACGCGCCTTCATCGAGGCGATGGTGCGCTTCGCACGCCAGATCGGCTCGCGCCTCGTGGCCGAAGGCATCGAGACCGAGGGGGAGCTGGCGAGTCTCGCCGGCCTGGGCGTCGAGGCGGGCCAGGGCTACTTCCTCGCACGCCCCCGGGTCGGGGCCTTCAGCAAGCCGTCCGACGCGGCACGCAGGATGATCGCCGCTGCCGCCCAGCGGCTTCGCCTCGGCGCCGCAGAGGTGACGATCGGCGAGCTGGCCCTGCCGGTCACGACGGTGGATCCCGGCGCCACCGTCGCGGAGGTCTACACGCGGCTCTGCGCGAACCCCTCGGTGGGTCTGGTCGTCTGCGGGGACGGCAACGGACACCGGGCGCAGATCAGCCGCCGGTCACTGGAACGCCTGCTCGCCACCCCGTCGGCCTGGGAGCGGCTGGCCGACCGGCCGGTGCGGGAGGTGGCTGAGCACGAGCCGGTGACGGTCGTCGCCCAGCTCGACGTCGCGGAGGTGGCGGCCATCCTTGCCACCCGCCACACCCCGGAGGTCGCCGACGACGTGATCGTCACGGATCCGCGCGGCTCGATCGTCGGCACCGCCACGGTGCGGGACATCCTGCGCACGCTCGCGGACGTCCGTGACCGCCGCGCAGGCGATCTGAACCCCCTCACCGGCCTGCCCGGTGCAGCCTGGCTGGATCAGGAGCTCGAGCGTCGGTTGAGCGGCGGCGAGGCGGTCACCGTCGTGTTCGTTGACGTCGACGACTTCAGCAACCTCAACCACCTCGGGGGCTTCGCGCTCGGTGACAAGATCATCCGCGTGCTCGGCCGCTGCCTGACCGGCGTCGCCGGTGGTGTCACGGGAGCGGCGCTCGCCCACGTCGGCGGGGACGACTTCGTGCTGCTCGTGCCGCCACGCCAGCACGAGGAGCTCGTCACCGAGCTGGTGCGCAGCGTGGAGGGCGACGTGATGCCCGTGGTGCGCACCGAGCTGCGCTTGCACGACGCAGTCGAGGCGTTGGAGCACATCGCCGTCTCGCTCGGCGCTGTCGACCTGTACGGCGACGCCCCCCCGGGCCACCGCTACCTCGAGTGGGCGCAGGCGCGCCTCGTCGAGCCCCTGCGGACGGCGAAGGCCCACGCGGGGTACACCAGCGTCCACCACACCGAAGGGCGGTTCACGGTGTCCACGTGGACGCCGCGTCGGGAGGGACGCAGGGTCCTCGCGCTCGGGCTGGCGGAGCCCGCGGTCGTGCTTGGGGCCCTTGATCTCGTCGACCAGTCGTGGCGCAAGTGGTGGGAGCGGCGGGCGCAGGACGGCGTGGGCGGGGAGGCGTTCACCGGCTTTCCCGGCCCGCCCGAGACCGTGCTGCGGCTGCAGGAGCGCTACGGCGCTCCGCTGCGAGCGCGAGCCGTGGAGGCGGTGGCCTCCGGTCGCCCGGTCATGGAGGTCACGCTCGAGGGTGATGAGGCCGAGCTGCTCGGGCTGCTGGACCGGCTTGCGCTCGTGACCGAGGAGGCCTACGACCCGACGAAGCTGCCCGTTCCACCGGAGTTCGCCCTGCTCGACCGCCTCTTGCGGCAGAGGGCGCGGGCGATCACCCGCCGCGATGTCGTGTCCAGCACCGGAACGTCGCACCCGGGTGACGCGCACCGGCCCCGGATCGGTGCCAGCTCAGGCTGACCTCAGATCCCACCGCTCATGCGGACCTCGTCGATCGCCCCGTACTCCACGGCCTGCTCGGCGCTCATCCAGAAGTCGCGGTCGGTGTCCTTCTCGATGCGCTCGAGGGGTTGCCCCGTGCGCTCCGCCAGGATCTCGTTCAGCCGCTCACGCAGGAACACGATCTGCTCGGCCTGAATCTGGATGTCCACCGCAGCCCCGCGGGCGCCGCCGAGAGGCTGGTGGAACATGATCCGGGCGTTCGGTGTCGCCGCACGCGTGCCCGACGCCGTCGCGAGCAAGAACGCCGCTGCAGACGCCGCCAGCCCCACGCACACCGAGTGCACCTTGGCGTTCATGAGGTGCATGACGTCGTAGATCGCGAACATGCCCGACACGATGCCGCCCGGCGAGTTGATGTAGAGCGTGATGTCGTCGTCGCCCTCCGCATCCAGGGCCATCATCTGGGCCACGAGCGTGTCGGCGACGGTGTCTTCGATCGGGCCCCGCAGGTACAGCACGCGCCGGTCATACAGCGTCTTGAACACGCTCGCTTCCAGCAGCGTCTGCCAGGCGAACTCGTCGGCGTTGCGCGGAGCGTTCACGTAGCGGCCTCCTGTGGCTGCCTGCTGGCTGTCGCGCCCGAGTGGTGCGCTGCCGTGGTGTACGGCGGGGCCAGCCTAGCAGCGGCACCTGCGCAGAGCCGGGCCCCAAGGGCCGCCTGGAGGGTGCTCGGATGCGTCAGGGTACGCCAGCTAGGTGCGTGCCTTGACAGGCGACTCCTGCCAGCCGCCGTGCGCCGCGCAGGTGCGATTCGGGTTGTAGCGTGACAGGCGAGCCTGGCACGCCGGATGGGCACACTGGCGGTCGGGGTCGAACTGGTTGAGCGCGGGCCCGCTGCGCATCATCATCGCGCGCTCGGTTCTGCGTCTCGGGGTGGACCCTGCCATGGCAGCACTCCGGATCATGTGGCGTCGGGGAAGCTCGGCGAGGTTTGCCGAGAGCGCACAGGTGTGCGCAACCCGACCCTTACCCGCAGCAGCCGGAATCATGCGTGTCCGGGGCTTGACGACGGCGCACCGGAACGAAAGACTCGCCTGCGTCACGGCGCGGGCTCATGCCTCGCCTTGCGTGACCATCGGCTGTGCTGCGCGTGCGTAGGGAGGGAGAGGGACCGGTGGCTGAAGCGGGCTCCAACGGCTCACGGACACTCGCGCGTGGGCTGTCGGTCCTGAACGCCCTGGGCGCGGCCGCGGACGGCGCCACGGTGGCCGAGCTGGCTGAGGCGACCGACCTCGACCGTGCCGTGCTCTACCGCCTGCTCGAGACCCTCAGCGACACGGGGTTCGTCGTGCGTGACCCGGAGACCCGGCGCTTCCATCTCGGGGTCGCTCTCGTCGAGCTCGGATCGCGTGCGAGCCGCGGGCTGGAGGTTCGCAGGCTCGCGTTGCCCGGCATGCGTCTGCTGATGGAGCAGACCAGAGAGGCGGTGTGCCTCGCGGTCCGCGACCGCCAGGACGTCGTGGTCGTCGATCGCGTCGAGCCCCCGGGGTTGTTCGTGCGGGTCGGCTACCACGTCGGCTTCCGCCATCCCCTGCACATCGGCGCGCACGGCCGGGCGCTGCTCGCGTTTCTCGAGCCAGAGGACCGTGCGCAGCTCGTACCGGCCAACCCGACGGTCGCGGCGGAGGTCGAGGCGAGCCGCAACCGCGGCTTCGCCATCTCCGCCGATGAGCTCGAGCGCGGCGCCTCGGGCGTCGCCTCGACGATCCTCGACCGCACGGGCCGCCCCATCGCGACGATCGGTGTGGTCGCGCCCTCACCCCGCCTGTCCGACCCGGTGGCCCTGGGTCCCCGCGTGCGTGCGGTCGCCCTCGAGATCTCACGGCGGCTGGGGTACCACGGCGCCGAGGCCAAGCGCAGCCTCACCTGAGTCCGTCGGGGGACGCGGGCGAGGGCCTAGCTCAGTGCCCGCCCAACCGCAGGCGGACACCGGCCCATTCCACCCGCCGCTGGGGGATGTCATCGCGCCAGTGCACCCCGCGCGACTCCTCACGCAGGCGGGCAGCCCGCACGATCGTGCGGGCGACCTGCAGCGCCTGGTGGACCTCCACGGACGCGCGCGTTGCCGCAGGCGCCGGCCCGGCCGCGGCCGCAAGGTCGTCCAGCGTCCGGGCACTGCTGTCGAGGGTGCGGCCGGTGCGGATCGGCCCGGCCCCGGCGGACATGGTCCGGCGGAGCCCGTCGTGCAGGGCATGGGCGTTCGGGTCCCCGTTGCGAGCGAACGTGGGGGGGTCGGGGTCGAACGCCGTGTCGCGGGGGGGTGGCGCCGCTGCGAGCGTGCGTGCGATCCGGTGGCCGACGACGCAGGCTTGCGCCAGCGAGTTGCCTGCCATCCGGTTGGCGCCGTGCACGCCGGTGCAGGCCGTCTCACCGGCGGCGTACAGGCCCGGAAGGCTCGTGGCTCCCCACAGGTCGGTGGCGATCCCACCGATCATGTAGTGCTGAGCCGGGGCGACCGGCACCGGCTCCCTGGCGAGGTCGAGCCCGTGGTGGCGCAGCCCGTGCGCGGCGGTGGGGAACTCCGCGGCGATGCGGTCGGCTCCCAGGTGCGTGGCGTCGAGCCAGGCGCCGTCGGCATGGTCGAGGATGGCCTTCGTGACCACGTGCCGGGGCGCGAGCTCCGCGTCGGGATGCCGCTCGGGCATGAAACGCCGCCCGTGCCGGTCCACGAGCACCGCCCCAGCCCCGCGCAGCGCCTCGGTGAGGAGCAGGCGGCCGAACCCGTCCTCGTCGGTGCGCAGGGCCGTGGGGTGGAACTGCACGAACTCGAGGTCGATGAGTGCCGCGCGCGCCCGCGCGGCCAGCGCGACGCCGTCGGCGGTAGCCCCGGGACGGTTGGTCGTCAGCGCGAACAAACCGCCGCAGCCGCCCGTGGCGAGCACGACCGCGTGGGCTCGAAGGCAGACCAGCCCGCCCTCCTGGCGCGGCCCCGAAGGCGCGGCGTCGACCGCGTCGAGCAGCGCCCACACGCCCGAGATCCGGGGGGCGGCGTCCGCGGGGCTCTCGATCAGCTCGCAGGCGATCCCCTGCAGGCGCGTCACGCGAGCGGCCGCGGCTGTGCGCAGCGTCCGGAAGATCTCCGCGCCCGTCGCGTCCGCCGCGTGGACGCACCGTGCGACGCTCTGCGCGCCCTCCCGTGCCAGATGGAGGGTGCCGTCCCCCTCGCGGTCGAAGCGGGCGCCCCGCCGGACGAGGTCGCCGATGCGGGCGGGGGCTTCGGCCGCCATGACGCGTACCGCGGCCGGGTCGCAGAGGCCATCGCCGGCGCGGAGGGTGTCCTCCGCGTGCAGCGCCGAGCTGTCGCCGGGCCCGAGGGCAGCCGCCATGCCCCCCTGAGCCAGGGGGGTGGAGCCCGTACTGCCGAGCGTGCCCTTGTCGAGCACGGCGATGCGCGCTCCCGGCTGCAGGTCGAGGAGGTCCAGCGCGGTCACCAGCCCCGCCACGCCGGCGCCCACGATGAGGACGTCGGCGCGGAGCGTCGAGCCGGCGGCGACGTGCTCGGGCAGGCTGGCAGGCAAGTGACGTCCTCCGGTGGTGGTCGTGGCCCGCAGAGCTCGCGTGCCGGGCTGCAGCACCCACTGTACGAAACGGCCGGGACCCCGCCCGGGCGACGCCTGCCGGGGTTGACAGGAGCGGTCGACCGCAGCGCACACGGCGACTAGGGTGAGTGCCGACCGACGCGGGTACGGTGGGGTTGACTGCCGTGCCGTCGCGCGGCTGTCGCCGACGAGCGAGGATCGTAGTGGATCGCCAGACCCGAATTCGTCTGCTCACCGGCATGATGCTGGTGCTGCTGCTGCTCGTGGTCTTCACCGGATTCACGCAGCCGACGGACCACATGCCGTACTCGGAGTTCAAGGAGGCGGTGGCCGAGGGCAGGGTCGACTCGGTGGTGATCACCGGCCAGAACGTCGAAGGCCAGTTCGTCGAAGCGGAAGAGGAGGAGACCTTCTCGACCGTGCTGCCCCCGGAGCTCGTGGTGGGCCAGGACGGGCGCATCGAGCACATGCTCGAAGAGCACGGCGTGGCGATCGACGCGGAGGTTGAAGCCGACGGCATCTGGGGCTTCGTGCTGCTGTGGTCGCTGCCGCTGCTGATCTTCCTGGGCTTCATCTTCTACATGAACCGCCAGGCGCGGGGGCAGATGGGCCCGTTGGGGTCGATCGGCAAGTCCAAGGCCAAGGTCTACAAGCCGCACGAGCCCGCCACGCGCTTCGACGACGTCGCGGGCTACCGCGAGGTGAAGGAGGAAGTGCAGGAGGTCGTGTCGTTCCTGCGGGAGCCCGACCGCTTCCGCAAGGCGGGGGCCGAAGTCCCGAAGGGCATGCTGCTGGTCGGCCCACCGGGCACCGGCAAGACGCTGCTGGCCAAGGCGGTCGCCGGGGAGGCGGGCGTCCCCTTCATCTCCGTGACCGGCAGCGACTTCATGGAGATGTTCGTCGGCGTCGGTGCGAGCCGGGTCCGGGACATGTTCAAGACGGCGCGGCAGAACGCCCCCTGCATCGTCTTCATCGACGAGCTCGACTCGATCGGCCGGAAGCGCGGGGCAGGACTTGGTGGAGGGCACGACGAGCGCGAGCAGACCCTGAACCAGATGCTGGGCGAGATCGACGGCTTCGAGGGCAGCGAGGGCGTCGTCATCATGGCGGCCACGAACCGCCCCGACGTCCTCGACCCCGCCCTCCAGCGGCCCGGGCGGTTCGACCGGCAGATCGTGGTCCCGCTGCCGACCCTCGAGGAGCGCATCGAGATCCTGAAGGTCCACACGAAGGGCAAGCCGATCGGCGACGACGTGGACCTCGCGGTGCTCGCCCGCGGCACGCCGGGCATGAGCGGCGCCGACCTGCGCAACCTCA
The DNA here is from genome assembly GCA_007119305.1 of Nitriliruptorales bacterium. Lineage (GTDB taxonomy): Bacteria > Actinomycetota > Nitriliruptoria > Euzebyales > Egibacteraceae > SKPY01. The sequence continues at coordinate 2,520 of SKPY01000345.1, read as the reverse complement.
TCAACGAAGCCGCGCTCATCGCGGTCCGTTCCGGCTCCGACGTCATCCGCATGCGCGACATCGAGCAGTCGCGCGAGCGCCAGACCCTCGGCCGGGAGCGCTCGAGCCTGCGCCTGGACGAGGAGGAGAAGCGGGCGGTGGCCTACCACGAGGGCGGTCACGCCCTCGCGGCGTTCCTCGAAGCAGAGGCGGACCCCGTCTACAAGGTGACCGTGCTGCCGGTGGGCATGGCCCTCGGCGTGACCACGCAGCTGCCGCTCGACGAGCGCCACATCTACCTGCGGAGCTATCTCGACGCGAAGCTCAAGGTCATGCTCGGCGGTCGTGCCGCAGAGATGGTGGTGCTCGGCCAGCCCACCACCGGCGGGCAGCACGACCTCGTGCAGGCGACGAAGCTCGCCCGTGCGATGGTCCGTGAGTACGGCATGGGCAAGCTGGGCCCGATCGGGTACGGCGACGACGGGCAGGTGTTCCTCGGCGAGGAGCTCACCCGTGGGCACGAGTACTCCGATTCGACGGCCGAGATGATCGACCGGGAGGTCCGCGAGATCCTCACCACGGCGCTCGAGGAGGTCGTCGGGGCCTTCAAGGATCTGCGGCCGGGCCTCGACGCTATGGCCGAGCGGCTCGTCGAGAAGGAGTCGCTGACGGGTGAGGAGGCCCTCGACGCGGTGCGCTCGGCCGTGGGCGAGGAGCAGCGGGCACGCCTGCGCGGGCGCGGCATGGCATCGCGGCTGCCGGAGGCGGACGCCGCCGCCACTGAGCAGCAGGAAGAGGAACGCGAGGACCAGCACGCCGGCATGGCGTAGCCGCACGGGGTTGCCTGCGCGACGCCTCACGAAGCCCAGCCGCGCTTGGAAGTCTCACCGGTGGCGGGGCTAGGATCAGCGCCCCTCTGAGAGGAGTCGAGCATGCAGACACTGGGGTTCCTCGGCGGCACCGGACCGCTCGGACGTGGCCTGGGGCTGCGCCTCGCGCAGGCCGGCCACCGGGTGCTCATCGGTTCGCGGCGGGCCGAGCGCGCCGCGGAGGCGGTCGACAAGGTGCGCACGAAGGACCCCGACGTCGATGTCGGCGGGGTCGAGAACCCCGCAGCGGCGGCAGCGGACATCGTCTTCATCACCGTGCCCTACGAGGCGCAGCGACCGACGCTCACCGCGCTTGCCCCCGCGCTGGAGGGCAAGGTGGTCGTCTCCTGCGTCAACGCCCTCGCGTTCGACGAGCGTGGCCCGCACCCGGTGCTGCTCGAGGCCGGGTCGGCGGCGGAGGAGGCGCAGGCCCTCGTGCCGAGTGCGAAGATCGTCGGCGCGTTCCAGAACGTCTCGGCCCCCGCGCTGCTCCGCGTCCCCGACCCCGTGAACGCCGACGCCCTGCTCACCGGCGACGATCCCGACGCACGGGCCACCGTGGCGGAACTCGCCGGCGGGATCCCGGGCCTGCGGGCAGTCGACGCGGGACCGCTGCGGCTGTCCCGTCCCGTCGAGGAGCTCACGGCGGTGCTCATCGCGGTCAACAAGCGCTACAAGGCGCATGCGAGCATCCGGCTGACCGACGTCGAGCTCTGACACCCGGCGGCCAGCCCGCCCCGGTCGGGGCGCGTCTGCTCAGCCGACCGGCAGCGCCGCGGCAGAGACGGCGCGCAGGAACGCCGACGCCTTGGCCATCGCCTCGGCCCACTCCTCGCCGGGATCCGAGTCGGCGACGATGGCGCCGCCGGTGCCGTAGCTCGCGACGCCGCGCGCCACGACGGCGGTGCGGATCGCCACCGACAGGTCCACGAGCCCGCGCGCGACGACCCCGATGCTGCCGCAGTACACCCCACGACGCACCGGCTCCAGACGCCTGATGCGCTCCCACGCCATCCGCTTCGGCGTGCCGGTGACCGACCCGCACGGGAAGGTCGCCGCGAGCAGCCCGCCGAGCCCCACGTCGTCACGCAGCGTGCCGTCGATCGTCGACGTGAGGTGCCACACGGTGGGGTGGGGCTCCAGCGCGGCGAGCTCGGAGACCGCGATGCTGGCGACGGTGCAGACGCGACCGAGGTCGTTGCGGACCAGGTCGACGATCATGACGTGCTCGGCGTGGTCCTTGGCGCTGCCGGCGAGCGCCCGCCCCAGCGCGCGATCCGCCACCGGGTCGGACGCGCGCGGCCGGGTCCCTTTGATGGGGCGCATCGTGATGCGGTCCCCGGTGGTCTGCACGAACGTCTCGGGCGAGACGGAGACGAGCGCTGCCTCGGGCAGGTTCAGGTAGGCCGCGTGCGCCGCGTGCGGGTTCGCGCACCACAGCCGGCGGGCAAGGGCTGCGCCGCCCGCTGACCATGGGACCGCCACCTGGAGCGTGAGGTTGAGCTGGTAGAGGTCGCCGGCGGCGATCCAGCCCTGGGCGCGCTCGACGGCCCTGCCGTGAGCTGCCTCGTCAAGGGAGAACCGGGGCGCAGCTGGCAGGGGCCCAGACGGTGGAGCCGCCGGCGGCGCGGCGGCGGCGCGACCGAGCCACGCGCGCCAGCGCGCGAGGCGG
>SKPY01000152.1 GCA_007119305.1 Nitriliruptorales bacterium | reverse complement strand
CGCCCCCCGAAGCGCGACCCCGGCCGGCGCACGCCCTTGGCGACCGCCCGGACCTTGCCCCGCCCCTGCGAGAGGACGTGCACGATCCGGTCGGTCTCACCGAGCTTGTAGGTGCGCAGGACGATGCCCTGCTCCCGATACAGCGCCATCGCTGCAAAGGGTAGTGTGCGCGCAGCCCGCTGCCCCACATCCTGCGCGTGAGGACTGCCCATGGCCCTGTTCGCGGTCCGTCGGGCAGGTGCCTGCGACCAGGCGCTGCTCGCGGCGATGCTCGCGGAGGCGGTCAACTGGCATCCCGGACGGCCCAGGCTGGCGGCTGCGGACCTCGCCGCACAGCATCCCCTGTGGCACTACGTCGAGGGTTGGCCCCGACCCGATGACGTCGGGTTCGTCGCTGAGGCAGGCGACAGCGGCATCGGCGCGGCGTGGGCGCGGCGCTTCCCCTGGGCCGACCCCGGCTACGGCTTCGTGGACGAGCGGTTCCCCGAGGTGACGGTGGGCGTGGCGCCGGCGTGGCGCGGCCACGGGGTGGGCTCAACGCTGCTGCGCACGCTCGCCGAAGAGGCCCGCCACCGCGGCGTACCGGCGCTGTCGTTGTCCGTCGAGGCAGCCAACCCCGCCCTCCGGCTCTACCTGCGGCTCGGCTACGAGATCCTCGACTCGGCGCACGGCGCCCACACGCTGCTGCTCCACCTCGCGCGCTCCTGAGGGCCCCCCGGGGCCTTGGTGCCCAGACCTCCGGGGCGACGGGCCCGGATCAGTAGCCGAGACGGTCGAGGGCCTTCGGGTCGCGCTGCCACTCCTTCATCAGCTTGACCCGCAGGTCGAGCCACACGCTGGTGCCCAAGACGAGCTCCAGCTCCGCGCGCGCCTGCGTGCCGATGCTCTTCAGCACGCTGCCCCCCTTGCCGATCACGATCCCCTTCTGGGACTCGCGCTCGACGTACAGCGTCGCCTGGATCACCGTCGTGCCCGCCGTCTCGCCCGGCCCGAGCTCGTCGACCACGACCGCGATCGAGTGGGGGACCTCCTCACGCATCTTCGTGATCGCCTTCTCGCGGATGATCTCGGCCACGAGCTGGTCCGTGCTCTGGTCCGTGACCTGCCCGTCGGGGAAGTACGGCGGGCCCTCAGGCATGCGCTGCATGATCAGGTCGGCGAGCGTGTCGATGCCGCTGCCCGTGGCGGCCGACGCCGGCACGATCTCCTCGAACGCACCGAGCTGCTGGAGCTCCTCGAGCTGGGGGAGGATACGGCTCGGTCCGATGCGGTCGATCTTGTTCAGCACCGCGATCACGGGCACCGTCTCCGGCAGCAGCTCAGCGACGAAGCGATCCCCCCGCCCGATGCCGCGCTCGCCGTCGACCATGAACACGATGAGGTCGACGCTGCTCAGCTGGTCGCGGGCGACGTCGTTCAGCCGTGTGCCGAGCAGCGTCCTGGGCTTGTGCAGGCCCGGCGTGTCGACGAACACGACCTGGACGGCCTCGTCGCCCTCCACGCGGTGCGCCACCCCGCGGATGGCGTGTCGGGTCGTCTGCGGCACCGGGGTGGTGATCGCCACCTTCTGCCCCACCAGCGCGTTGACCAACGTGGACTTGCCCACGTTGGGTCGCCCGATCACGCTCACGAAACCCGATCGCATCAGGTAAGCCTACCGGCGCGGCGCCCAGGCCCCGGCCGGCGCTCACCCCTTCGCGGCCGCCTTGCGGCGGGCGACCTCTGCCACCCAGCCGGCCTCCTCCTCGACGCTCGGTGCGTGCATGGCGTTGGCGTGGCGGCGGTGGCGCAGGAACGCCAGGCGGGTCGCCGCATGGTGGAAGTCGCGCCGGAGCTGCTTCGCGTGCTCGCCGCCGCGGCGTGCGGACTCGCGCTCGGCCGCACGGCGCAGCCGCACCGACGCGAGCTTGTCGACCTCCTCCGGGGTCAGCAGGCCGCGCTGGACGTCCTCCGCGAGGTGGGTGCGGATGAGCCGCGCCTCGTGACGGGACGCCAGCACGCTGACCACGAGCACCGCCACGAACAGCGGCACGAACACGAACAGGTACACGAGGAAGAACGCCGCGCCGAAGAACGTCGAGGCGTTCCACAGCCCGTGCAGGAAGATTGCGCCGCAGTAGCCTGCCAGCGGGGGCAGCGCCCGGTAGCGGGCCGACTCGCTGGCGAGCGCGAGCCCGATGCCGAACATGCTCGTGAACAGCGGGTGCGCGAAGGGGCTGAACACCCCGCGCAGCACGACGGTGACGGTGAACGCCTCCTGGCCCACGAGAAGTGCCTCGGCGTAGTAGAAGACGTTCTCGGTGACCGCGAACCCGAGCCCGACCATGGCGCTGTAGACGACGGCGTCGACCACGCCGTTGAACTGCGCCCGCAGCCGCCAGAACACGACGAGCACGGCGAGGCACTTGAGCGTCTCCTCCACGACCGGGGCCACGACCGAGACGGTGAGGAACTCCCCCACGGCTGGGCCGAACGCCACCACGGTGAACGCGAGGCCGGCCACGTTCAGGATGCCCGCGAGGAGCACCGCAGCGGTCGCACCGTAGGCGAACGTGAGCGCGAGCACCCGACGCGGCTCCGGCTCGTAGCGGTCGATCGCGAGCACCAGCGCGATCAACAGCGGCGCGGGCACCACGGCGGCGAGCAGGCTCGCCACCGCACCAGGCGCGTCGGCGGTGGCGAACAGCCCGGCCACGAGCACGACGGTGCTGAAGCCCATCACCACCGTGGCGCTGACCGCCCAGAAGCGCCGGCGCTCACCGCGGTCGGCGGCCGGCGGCTGCGGTGGGGG
>SKPY01000237.1 GCA_007119305.1 Nitriliruptorales bacterium | reverse complement strand
GCCAGCCAGCCGTACACCGTGGAGCGGTTCATCCCCAACGCATCGGCGACATCCTCGGGATGCGCGCCGTCTTCGATCTGCTGCACCGCACGCATGCGCAGTGCTTCGAGGGTCTGGTGGTCGAGCTTGCGGCCGTCGTTGTCGCGCATGCAGGTATTGAATCACAAACACATACAAGAGTCTACTTACTTACGAACTCCTTAGTAGTCCACCAGCAGGTCGCGGACCGGCGCGCAGGCGAGGTCGTAGCGGTCGATCAGCTGCTCGACGCTGCGCTGACCTTGCGTGTAGAACTTGCGCACCGTCGTCGGCGCGTCGGGCGGGAAGACGCCGAGAGCGTGCAGCACCTGGTAGAAGTGCAGGCTGTTGCGTCTGCGGTTCCCGGCTGCGCCCGTGCCGATGACGTTGAGCAGCTCGAGGCAGTCGCCGACGGTGATGTCGGCCACCAGGCCGCCTTTGGCTGCCATGATCGTGGCGATCCGGCACAGCACCTGCTGCCGGGTAAGAAGGCTGGCTTTCATCGCCGGACGCTGCTCGTCGGCGTCGATCAGCGCGCCGAGTTCGGCGAACGCGTCGGGGTCGCGGGTGCGGGCCATCTCCCGGGCCAAGCACCGCACGGTGGTCGGTGTGGTCAGCCAGGCCAGCGACGGGCGGATCACATCGGCGCAGACCAGCGCGCGCGCCGCGCCGCCGAGGTGCCAGTAGAAGGCGTCTGGCAGGTCGTGGCCGTGCGCGCGCAGCCACGACAGGGCGGGATCCCGCCAGCCCTCGTTGCCCCAAGCGTCGGCTCCGCTGGCCGTCCACCGCTGCTGCCAGGTCGCGCCCGGCTGAGCCGACAGCCAGTCCACCAGCCCGGTCACAGCGCGGCGGCGGTAGGACATGCCACCGGAATGGCGGGGAGCGAACGGGGCGGCGAGCACAAGGGCGACAACCTGCTCTCGCGGTTGCCGGGTGCCCGGCCAGGACGCTGCCGCAGAGCGGGGTGGGAAGCGTCGCAGCAGCTCCTGCGCCTGGCCGCCGCCGGTCGTGCGCGCCGGTGCGCCGCGGCTGTTCGAGGCCGACTGCAGGTCGACGCGCCGGTGGCGGCCGCGGGCGCCGCTCACTGCCCGTCCTTGCCGAACAGCACATCCAGCGACTCGCTGCGATACACCACGGTGGGCTCCTCTGCTGCGTGCGGCGGGTCGGTCTCCTGCCGGCGGCGGGCGTAGTGGGCAAGCACGGCGGCGATGACGTCCTCGGCAGGAGCGGACACATACAGCTGGGTGGTGGACAGGTGCGCGTGACCGAGCACCCACTGCACGTCGGTCAGCGGCATCTGCGGATCCCGGGCCATGCGGTAGGCCGCGCTGTGACGAAGATCATGCAAGGTCCACCCGGTGCCCAGCGCGGCGTTGACCCGGGTGAACATGCGGTAGGCCGCGTGGTAGGACAGCTGCCGGAACGGACGCCGCAGCGTCCACCACAACGGCTCGTCACGCCCGGCCGGCACCAGACCGTGCAGCTCCGCTTGATACAGGCGCAGCCACACGAACGCGTCCGGTGAGCCCGGCAGGGACTGCAGCGCCCGTGAGCCCTTGCGGACCACCGTGATCAGCTGCTGTCCCGGGTCCGCGTCGCCACATCTGGCGCCCAACAGCTCGCTGGCGCGGGCGCCGGTCGAGACCCAGAAGGCCACCAGCGCCCGGTCACGATGGCACGTCAGCGCCGCGAACAGCTCGTTGAACTGCTCGTCGGGAATGCCACGCGGGGCCTGCCCGGTCAAGCGGGGCCGATACTAGCCCGACCGCTTCGGCTCGTAGGGCTCCATCGGGTTGTGGTGCGCGTGGGCTCGCCGTCTGCGGCGTTCTCGATCCAGCGGGAAGGGGTTGACCAGCGGGCCGGTGCCGGCCTCCAGGTGAAAGTCGTAGAAGTGGCGGAGCACACTCTCGTTGTGCGCCCGGGTCGCCGGGGCATACTTGCGTCCGGAAGGCCGCTTGCCGCCCGCCGCGCCCGGTCCGGGCCGGTCCCTGTCGGCCTTGACCGGCATGGTCAGCCTCGGCGCCGTCGACGGCTCGCCGCGCCAGTGCCCACGGGCCGGCTTGTCCGCCACCAGCATCCAGCGCAAGAAGTCCCGCGCCTCAACCCGACTCGCCCGATCCCAGCAGACCTCGACCGCCCACAGAAACCGGAACCAACGCAGCAGATCCATCCCATACGACCGCTGAGTGGCGACCGCCCGCCCCGCCGCCTGCAGATCGGTCAGGTAGCTGCGGACCGAAACGACGAGCTCGCCGTCCGGGTCAACCAGCCGATAGGGCTCCCAAGGATCCCCCGTAGCGACCAACGACCCCTGCAGAGGAACGACCAGAGCGGCCAGATCCCGGTGCGGCTCGTCGCGTTCGACCATGGCCGGGAACCATAACCAGGCGAGCAGAGGTCAACGAGCTAGAGCTGAAAGAGACGGTCTCTAGTTCAGTCAACAGGTCCATGTCGGCGTTGGTCAGCAGCCGCAGCTGTTCGAGCTGGTCGGGGGTCAGCAGGTGCGCTTCGTCACACACGACCAGAACGGTCTTGTTCTTCTCGTCGGTTTCGGCGGCGAGCAGGTCGGCGGTCTGGTTGATGAGCGCGGCGGTGTGGAAGCGCGGCACCCCGCCGAGGGCGTAGACGAGGTGCATGTGCAACCCGCGGCTGCCGATGGCGGGGTTGGGCAGGTAGATGATGGTGTGGCGGGAGGCGTCGAGCGCGGCGACGGCGGCACGTGCGGCTACGGTCTTGCCGGCGCCGGTCTCGCCGGTGAGCACGCCGATGCCGCG
>SKPY01000536.1 GCA_007119305.1 Nitriliruptorales bacterium | reverse complement strand
CTTGCTCGCGGCGGGCTCCGCCGCCGCCGCGCTCACCGGCTGCGCGCTGATCGCAGCCGCGGACCCGTCGGTTCCGGGCCGCTACGGCCTGTGTCCCTTCTACGGGTTGACCGGCTGGTGGTGCCCGCTGTGCGGATCCCTGCGCGCGGTGCACCACCTCACGCGCGGCGACCTGGTCGCCGCGGCCGGCTCCAACCTGCTGCTCGTGGTCGCCCTGCCGCTGCTCGTCTACGGCTGGGCAGCGTGGGCGCTGCCGCGCTTCGGCCTGCGGGGGCCGCCGCTGCCCCGGGTTCCCGCCGCCGTGTGGTGGGCGTTGCTCGTCGTGCTGCTCAGCTTCGGCCTGCTCCGCAACCTGGCGGCGTTCGCCTGGCTCGCGCCGGAAGTGGTCTGGGCGCTGCGTTGAGCGCTCCACCCGCGGCACGGTCGTGGGCGGCCGGCGCGTCTACACTCCAGGTCGAGTGCCCGCTACGGCGACGAGGACGCGAAGCGTGACGGCTGTCATCCCGGAGGGCGCGGCCCGCCTCACGGTGGTCGGCGTGCCGGAGATCCCCGAACCGAAGCCGCGCTGGTTGAAGCGCAAGGCCCCCCTTGCCGGTCCGAACTACCGCGCCATCAAGCAGACGATGCGCGGGCTGGACCTGCACACCGTGTGCGAGGAGGCGGCCTGCCCGAACATCCACTCCTGCTGGGAGGACCGAGAGGCCACCTTCCTGATCGGTGGCGACCTGTGCACGCGCAGGTGCGGCTTCTGCGACATCGCCACGGGCAAGCCCGCCGGCTACGACCGTGACGAGCCCCGCCGCGTCGCCGACGCGGTCGCGCGGATGGGCCTGCACTTCGCCGTCGTGACCGGGGTCGCCCGCGACGACCTCGCCGACAAGGCGGCCTGGCTGTACGCCGAGACCTGCCGGCAGATCAAGGCGCGGCTGCCGGACTGCGGCGTGGAGCTGCTGGTGGACGACTTCCGCGGCGACCCAGACCTGCTGCGCCTCGTCCTCGGGGCGCGACCCGAGGTGTTCGCCCACAACCTCGAGACGGTGCGGCGGCTGTTCCGCCACGTGCGCCCCGCCTTCGACTACGACGCCAGCCTGGAGATGCTCGACCGCGCGCGCCGTTGGGGCAGCGCCGCGACGAAGTCCAACCTCATGCTCGGCATCGGCGAGACGGAGGACGAGGTCGTGCAGTCCATGCGCGATCTGCGCGCGGTCGGCTGCCAGATCCTCACCGTGGGCCAGTACCTGCAGCCGACCCACCACCACCTCGCCGTGCAGCGCTACGTCGAACCCGCCGAGTTCGAGCGCTACGCCGTCGCGGGCCGCGCGCTCGGGTTCGCCCACGTCGAAGCCGGCCCACTCGTCCGTTCGAGCTACCGGGCCGGCCGGCAGGCCGAGAGCGCCGGCGTGTGGGTGCGCCCCACCAGCCAGCCGACATCGGCCTGCTCGCCAGGTGTGTGAACTCGCACGTCCAGGTAGGGTCCGGGGCGGCGCACTGCAGCGCGACTGCGCGTCGCCAGGTGCCGGCGCTCCCGCGTCGCAGCCGCTCCTGGCCCTGGTCGCCCCGCACTGACATCTAGAGGAGCCCCGTGTCGACACCTGAAGAGATCTGCGCCGGATTCGACGGCAGCGAAGGGTTGTGCCAGATCATCGCGGCGCTCGTGCCGAGCCGGTTCGTCGCCACCACCCTGGCCGAGTTCATCCCCACCGCCTTGCGGATCCTGTTCATCCTCGTCGTCGCCTGGGTCCTGCACCGCCTCGTGCGGCGCGCGATCCGCAAGTTCGTGTCGGGGCTGTCCGCGCAAGGCCTCGAGCGCCTCACCTCGGTGCGCGCGAAGGGCCCGCTCGCATCCACCAAACCGCTCGATTTGCGGCGGGCGACGATGCGCACCGAGACGATCGGCGGGGTGCTGCGCAGCCTCGCGTCGGTCGCGATCTGGACCGTGGCGTTGCTCATGATCGTCGGGGAGTTCGGGGTGAGCCTCGGGCCGCTCATCGCCGGGGCCGGCATCGTCGGGGTCGCGCTCGGGTTCGGGTCGCAGCGCCTCGTCCAGGACTTCCTGTCGGGCATCTTCATGATCCTCGAGGACCAGTACGGCGTGGGCGACATCATCGACGCGGGCGAGGCCATGGGCACCGTGGAGGCGATGGGGCTGCGCACCACCCGGCTTCGCGACATCAAGGGCACGGTGTGGCACATCCCCAACGGCGAGTTCAGCCGGGTCGGCAACTTCAGCCAGGAATGGTCGCGGGCGCTGCTCGACATCGGCGTCGCCTACGGCACCGATCTCGGACACGCCTCCGAGGTCATCAAACGGGTCGCCGTCGGCCTGTACGAGGACGACGCCTGGCAGGCGCTGTTCGTCGACGAGCCGGTGGTGTGGGGCGTGCACGACCTGGGCGAGAGCGAGATCGCCATCCGCCTCGTCATGAAGGTCGTGCCAGCCGAGCAGTGGAAGGTCGAGCGGGAGATGCGCCGCCGCCTCAAGGACACCTTCGACGCCGAGGGCATCGAGATCCCGTTCCCCCAACGCACCGTGTGGCACCGCTACGAGAACGGGGCCGGTGGGGACGCGGAACGCGGCCCCGGGGCCGGCGAGCAGCACCCTGCTGGCGCCGAGCGGGGGGCTCCAGTCGAGGGCGCGCCCGGCGACGGCTCCTGGGGGCCGCCCCAGACACCATGACCGCGAGCCGACAGTTAACGCAGCCGAAACACAGCGGAAACGGAGGGGAGACCAGGCCTGGCTAGGGTCTGCTCCATGCTGGAAGCAGCCCGCAGAACCCCCGTGAGCCCGCGCG
>SKPY01000386.1 GCA_007119305.1 Nitriliruptorales bacterium | reverse complement strand
CGCCGCGTCTGGCTGGCGAGCGCGGCGGCCGGCTCGTCGAGCCCGTCCCACGGACCGACGGCTGCCCAGCCCGGACCCGCGGGCTGCCCGAGCAGGCCCAGGTCCGGGACGCCGGCGGGGGCCGCCACCGCGACGAGCGGCTGACCGTCGAAGCCGAGGTCACCGATGGTGCCGACGAGCATCGGCGTGACGTTCGCCACGAACCCACGGTGCTGCTGCAGCATCCACCAGCCGCCCCGCTGGAACTTGTCGGGGGGCCACAGGTCGGCTGCAGCGCCCTCGCGGGCCGGCTCGCCCCACCGGTCGAACGCCTCCGGTTGGACGAGCACCTCGGCGCCGAGCTGCTCGAGCCGGTCGTTGCAGTCGGGCATCCAGGCGTCCTTGCTGATCACGGTCGCGAGCCGCCCCACCGACAGGTCGGCGACGGTCAGCGTGTCGAGCCCGACCGCTGACAGCCCGAGGCCCGCGTCACGGTCGCGTTCGAGCGGGACGAGGTAGGCCTTGTCGTGCACCGCGGCAAGCGCCCCGTCCGGAGCGAACACGAGGTTGCGGTTGCGCACCTCGGGGGCGACCGCCCGGTAGGCGTAGTCGGTGCCGGCCTCCGGATCGGCAAGCACCTCGGCGTGGGCCCCACGCACCTGCGCCCACTCCGGCAGCGCCGCACCCACCGTGAGCCAGACCCCGTGCGCAGCCGCGAGGTCGGCGCAGCCCTCGACGAGCGCACGGACCACCGTGTCGGTGAGGGCGAGGTGCAGCAGCTGACCGGGCGAGGAGATGGCCGGCCACGCGCTGGCGTAGTGCTCGAACTGTGCGCTGTACCCGAGCGCGAGCGTGGCGAGGACATCGGCAGCAGGTGCCCCCTCGGCGGCGCGCTCCCGGGCGGCGGTGCCCCGGGCCCCGACGAACGCCGCCAGCAGGCCGGTGTGCTCGGGGAACGCCACCAGCGACGGCACCCCCTCGGTGCGGTGCGGCGCGACGTCGGCCACGAGCACGCGCTCGAGCGCCGTGCGCAAGGCCGCATAGCTCGGCGCCCGGGCGGGATCGGCGCGCAGCGCGACGGCGAACAGGCGCACACGTCGGGCCGTCATGCCGCGGGGGCGCCGATGGTGGCGCGCCGTGTCGCCTCGACCTGGCGTTCGGGGTAGCGGGTGAACACCAGGGCGCCGAGCGCCACCGCGGCGCCGGCGACCGGCCCGGTCAGCTGGAGGCCGAAGGGGTCACCGCCGAACTGCAGGAGCGCCCCGGACACCACGGTGGAGATGCCGAGGTTGACCTTGAGCAGCAGCCCGTTGACCCCGAAGTACATCCCCTCCCGACGCTGGCCCGACTGGGCCCGCTCGAGGTCCGCGACCGCGGCGATGATCGCGTCGGGGACGATGAAGAAGCCGGCGAGCGGCACGCCCGCGAGGGCCATGACCGCGAGGCCGTAGGTCAGGGGGGCAAGCCCGAACGGCGGGTCGCCGAGGAAGTACAGGAACGGGAAGCACGCGGCGAACAGCACGAGCGAGCCGACCATGACGGCCTTCAGCCCGCGGCGCTTGGCAAGCACGTTCGCGACCGGGAAGCACAGCAGGCACACCCCGAACACGGCGCCCATGAGCAGCGACACGGCGGCCTCGGACAGGCCCATCAGCCGGGTCGCGTACAGCGGCACGTTGAGCGTCACGATGTTGAAGCCGAACCAGAACGCGTTCGCGCCGACGAGGGCGATGAGAAACGGACGGTTGCGCAGCGTGGTCCGCACGGCCTCCACGAGCGGCATCGTCGCGGGTGTCGCCGTCGCGAAACGGCGCTCGGGGATGCGGGTGGGCACGTACAGCAGCACGAGGCCGAGCGCACCGAGGATCCACACCATGCCGCGCAGCCCGAAGGCCTCCACGAGCAGGCCGGAGGCGATCAGCGCGACCGCCGCGCCGAGCAACGTGGCCACCGCCTTGGCCGTCGACAGGTCGACGCGGTCCTTGATCGTGGCCGACAGGTCCGCCAGCAGCGCCAGGTACGGCCCGACGTAGGCGGTGAACAGGGTGAAGTAGGCAGCGAGCGCAAACCCGAGGTAGACCGCGTTCCAGGCCGACACCCCGGCCACCGGCGGGTGGAACAGCGCGATGAAGACGGCGACGAACGGCAGCCCGCTTGCGAGCATGAACGGCACCCGGCGACCCCGCCTGCCCAGGTGGTTGTCAGAGAACCGGGCGATCACAGGGTCGGCGAGCGCATCCACGACCCGCCCGCCCAGCATCACGAGGCTGAACGTGAGCGGCAGGAGCAACGCCTCGACGCCCGGCAGCGGGGTCGTGACGTACCAGTAGTACAGCCAGGTCAGCATGACCCGGTCGACGAGCGTCCAGCCCCCGGCCCCGGTGCCGTAGGCGAGCTTGACCCACCGCGGCAGCGACACCCCCTGTGCGCCCGCGCCCGTCGTCGGGCCACCCGCAGCAGCCATCCGCTCACGATACCGCGCGCTCGTGACCCCCGAACGGGCCGAATCGCGCCCCGTCACCGCCGATGGTCCCGCTACGTGCCCGACGATGCAGCGCCCGCGCGGCATCCTCCGCGCCACCCACGCCCCCACCCACGCCACCGCCCGACGATGCAGCGCCCGCGCGGCATCCTCCGCGCCACCCACGCCCCCACGCACGCTGCTCGCCCGACGATGCAGCGCCCGCCGGGCGAGGCCTACAGGAACTCGCGCGGGATGACGCGATCCCAGATGCGGCTGAACACCCGCTTGCCGTTCTCGTACGCGTCAAGGGTCGCGTGCACACGGAACGCGTCGGGAGTGCAGGACAGCTCG
>SKPY01000140.1 GCA_007119305.1 Nitriliruptorales bacterium | reverse complement strand
TCGCCATGCGGAAGGCGGATCGCCGCAGTGCCGCCGGCCGGGCGCGCAGCGACGCCGCCGGCTGGTGGGACGCCCGGACCGCCGAGCTCGCACCGGCCGAGCGTGACCTGCTCGCCGCCTACGTCGCCGGGCTGCCAGCGCCGACGGTGCAGGAGCTCGAGGACCACCCCGTGGCGGGACCGGCCCTGGCCCGCCTCCGCACCGCGCACCCCGGCCTGTGAGACGTGACGCCGCGTCGGGCTCACGGGAGCCCGCGCTGCTCAGCTGATGTTGCGCTCGGCCGCCCAGCGGGACAGCTGGTGGCGGTTGGCCAGCTGGAGCTTGCGCAGCACGCTCGACACGTGCGTCTCCACGGTCTTGGTGGAGATGACGAGCCGCTCGGCGATCTCGCGGTAGGTGTAGCCGCGGGCGACCAGCTGGAGCACCTCCCGCTCGCGGGCAGTCAGCTGGGCCAGCTCCTCGTCGACCTGCGTTACGGGGATCGCCGCGAACGCGTCGAGCACGTAGCCCGCCAGGCGCGGCGAGAAGACCGCATCGCCCCCCGCCACGCGCCGGATCGCCGCGACGAGATCGTCGGCGGACAGCGCCTTGGTGACGTAGCCGCGTGCGCCCGCGCGGATGACGTCGATGACGTCCTGGGGCGCGTCCGACGCCGACAGGGCGAGGAACGCGACCGCGTCGGCGCCGGCCCTGCGCACGCCCTCGATCACCGCCACCCCGCCCTTGCTCGTCGGCGCGACCGGACCCACTGCCCCGGGGGGCGGCAGGTGGACGTCGAGCAGGACCACGGCCGGCCGCCGCTCGACGATCCCCGCAACGGCCGTGTCGACGTCACCCGCCTCACCGCAGATCCACACGCGGTCCGCGATCTCGGCGCGGATCCCTGACCGGAACAGCGCGTGGTCGTCCACCAGGAAGACCTTCAGGCGCTCGTGCATGGCCTGATCATCTCACGCCCGGCCGCCGCGGGGCAGCACGAGCTCCACCTCGACGCCGGCGCCCGGCGCGGCGTGCACCTGGGCGTGCCCGCCCGCGCGCTGCATGCGGCCGATGATCGACTCGCCCAGACCCCGCCGGTCGTCGGGCACGCCGGCGGGGTCGAAGCCCCGGCCCCGGTCCCGGACGTAGACCGCGACCGCGTCGGCCCGGGCTTCGACGTAGACGTCCACCCGGTCGACTCCGGCGTGCCTGGCGGCGTTCGTCAGCGCCTCACGGGTGGCGGCGACGACCGGCTTCTCGGCGTCGCCCAGCGCGGTGTCGCCACCCACGACGACGTCGACGTGGAGGCCATAGGCGGCCTCGATCTCCTCAGCGACGTCCTGCACCGCGGATGCCAGCGTGGCCGTCGCGCGGCGTCCCTGCGGCCCGCCGCCGAGCCACTCCCGCAGCTCGCGCTCCTGCCGGCGGGCAAGGCTGCGGACCTCGGCTGGGATGTCGGAGCGGCGCTGGACGAGCGCGAGGGTCTGCAGCACCGAATCGTGCAGGTGGGCCGCGGTCTCCGCGCGCTCCTGCGCCACCAGGCGGTGCGCCCGCTCCTCGCCGAGCGCCTCCAGGGCAGCGCGCCGCCGCCCGTCGTTGCGGTAGAGCACCGCGATGCCCCAGGCGACCACCGCCGCGCCGAGCAGATAGAAGGCGTAGTCGTTGGCCACGGCCTGCAACGCCGCATCTGCCGCCTCGGTCCGAGAGGAACGCAGCGCGCTGGCCGTGCCGAGCGTGGCCGCCGCCACGAGCGCGCCTGCGTACCCCCGCTTCCAGGCGGCGGCGAGCACCACCGCGAACGGGAACCCCCCGGCGATCGCCACCGGACGCTCCAGCACGAGGACCGGCCCGAGGATCGCCACCGCGCCGACCGCGATGTCGACCGCGATCCACGCCGGCGCGGCCAGGGCCGCCGGCCTGCGCCGGTCCAGGCCGATGGTCACGAGCGCCCACCCCAGCGCCCCCGCCGACGTCGCCGCCGCGAGGCTGGCGGGCAGGCGGCCCCCGCTCCAGGCGATGAGCGCGAGCAACGCGACCCAGCAGGCAGCCACGGCCCGGTAGCCGAGCACGACGCGGCGCACCGCGACCTCGATGTCAGGTCCCCCATAGGGGGAGGAAGCGCCCAAACCGATCTCCTCCAGGCCGGATCCGGGGCCGATTTGGTACGGGCCGTCGGAGCCGTGCCACACTACGCGCCGCTGTCAGCCTGCCGGTACCCGTGCCGGAGCAGGGGTAACTCCACACCAGGACGTTTCTTCTACACTGCGGCGTCACGTGTGGGTCGCCGGCCGCTCGTCGGGGTGCGACAGCAGCGTAGGACGATCAGGCCGACATGGAGGTCACATGAGCGCCGGCAACGGCAAGCGGTGGGGGACCTGGGCCAGGCTCGCCCTCCTCGCAGGCGTGGTGGCCCTGCTGACCGCGTGTGGCACGACGGACCGTGCCGACTACCCCCTCGACGCGCTGAGCCCCGACGGACCGACCGCCCGGGCGCAGGATGACCTGTGGACCATGGTGTTCCCCATCGCGGTGGGGGTGTTCATCCTCGTGCAGGGGCTCATCATCTACGCGATCGTCAAGTTCCGCGACCGCGGCGAGGAGGACCTGCCCAAGCAGGTGGCCGGTAACACGCGCCTGGAGATCGCGTGGACGATCGTGCCCGCGGCCATCCTCGTGTGGATCGCGGTCCCTACGGTGCAGACCATCTTCGCGCTCGACGCGGAGCCCGATCCCGCGGAGCGCATCGACGTGACGGTCGTCGGCAAGCAGTACTGGTGGGAGTTCTCCTATCCCGACGAGGGGATCTTCACCGCCAACGAG
>SKPY01000315.1 GCA_007119305.1 Nitriliruptorales bacterium | reverse complement strand
GCCCCAGGCCTCGACCGCGAAGGCCTGCGCAGCGATGAGCTCGTCGACGAGGCGGTGGCGCTGCACGGCGCCGCTGCCCGGCCGCAGCCAGCGCAAGCTGCCGCCGATGCCGAGCAGCCCGACGCGGTCGCGGTCGCGCAGGTAGGCGTCGGCCAGCGCCGCTGCCGCCCGGACCGCGGGCAGCAGCGCCGAGGGCAGCACGGCGTCGACGACGAGGACCACGTCGACGTTGCGCTCCGGATGCCGGTCGGTCACCCACAGGCCGCCGCGCCGCGCGCTGGCCCGCCAGTTGATGCTGCGCAGCTGGTCACCCGGCCTGTAGCCGCGCACCTCACCGAACTCGACCCCCGCCCCGAGCTCGCGCGCCACGGTGTTCCCGGCGGCCACCTGGGTCTGCTCCGTGCGCACCAGCGTGCGCACCGCTTGCGCGGAGGGCAGGACCCGGATGACCGCCCCCACCGTCACCCGGGCGGTGTGCGTCACCACGCCCGGGGTGTCACGCCAGCGCAGCACCACCGCCCGCAGCGTGCCGACGCCCCAGCGCGCGCACGGCATGTCGACCTCGACGACCCCGGTCTGGCCGCCGCCCAGTGCCAGCGCGCGTCCCAGCGGCGGGCCGGTGAGGGCGCCCTCGCGCTCGAGGGCGATCTCGAGCCGATCGACCGGCCGGTCTCCGCGCACCTCGACGCGGACGACGACGGCCTCGCCCTCGACGGTCGCCGGCCGGTCCACGGCCACGGTCACCGCGAGCTGGGCCGGTGCCGCGCGCACGAAGCCCGCCACCGCGGCGACCGCCAGGGGCGCGGCGAGCGCCACGAGCCCGGCGTGCCCGAAGAGCACCGCGCCGAGCAAGCCGGCCACCGCCAGCACCGTGAACGTCGCAGGAGCCGTGGCTGTGTGGCTGGCTCCCGAGGCCGTATCGTGCACGCGCCAGCCGAGCGCGGCGGCCGTCTGCGTGGGCTCGCTCACACGTCGTCCCGGATCGGCACCGCGACGACGTCGAGCACCTCGGCGATGACCTGCTCGGCGCGGACGCCGCGCACCCAGCGGTCGGGTTTGACCGCCACGCGGTGCGCGAGCGCCGGGACGGCGACCGCCTTGATGTCGTCCGGCAGCACGAACGCGCGGCCGCGCACCGCTGCCAGCGCTCTGGCTGCGCCCATGACCGCGAGGCTGCCCCGCGGGCTCGCGCCCAGCAGCAGCTCCGAGCGCTCGCGCGTCGTCGCCACGAGCTCGGTGACGTAACCGGCCAGTGCGTCCTCGAGGTGGACCGCCTCCACGGCCCGCTGCAGCCCCAGCAGACGCTCCCGGTCAGCGGTGACGCGCAGGTCCACGCGCTCCTGGCCGCGGGCGGCACGCCGGGACAGCATGGCGGCCTCCTCGCTGCGTTCGGGATAGCCCACGCGCAGGCGGAGCAGGAAGCGGTCGAGCTGGGCCTCGGGCAGGGGGTAGGTGCCCTCGAGCTCGATGGGGTTCTGGGTGGCGACGACGCAGAACGGCGCCTCGAGCTCGTGCGTGACGCCGTCGGCGGTGACCTGACGTTCGGCCATCGCCTCGAGCAGCGCGGCCTGGGTCTTCGGTGGTGCACGGTTGATCTCGTCCGCGAGCACGAGGTGGGCGAACAGCGGACCGGGCACGAACGTGAACGAGCCGTCCGCCTGGTCGTAGACCGACGCGCCGGTCACGTCCGCGGGCAGCAGATCAGGGGTGAACTGGACCCGCCGGAACCGCAGGCCCGTGACCGCGGCGAGGGACCGTGCGAGCAACGTCTTCGCGACCCCGGGGAAGTCCTCGATCAGCACGTGGCCGCCGGCGAGGAGACCGACGAGCAGCAGCTCGGCGACGTCGCGCTTGCCGACGACCGCCCGGCCGATCTCATCGAGGATCGCGGTGCTCGTGGCGGCCACGTCGCGCGGCGCGGGCGTGCCCGGGACGGGTGCGGGGTCGCGGCGCGCACGCGCGGGGTCGGCGTTCATGCGCCCTCGACGGAGCCGAGCCGTTCGAGCGCGTCCAGCACGCCGTCGAGCTCAGCGGGGCTCGGCCCGGGCTCGAAGCGGTCGCGGGGCTGCGGACGGTCGGGGCGCACCCATGCCCACACCAGCGGACCCAGGCGCTCGGCCGCGCGGGGGTCCTGGTCCAGATGGGTGCCGTGAACGGCCTCCAGCCGCGCGTCCGCCAGCTCCCGCAGGGCAGGCCGCAGCCGTTCGTGGGCGTCGCCAGCGGTGCTCATGGCGATCCGCACGAGCCTGCGCAGGGTCTCGCGCTCAGGCGGATCGGGCGCGCGGGCCGGCTGCGCGGCAGCGCGCCAGACGCGCTCGAACGCATCCTCGTCGTCCGACGCGCCGGAGGCCTGCGGGCCGTGGGCACCCCGGCGTGCACCCGGGATGCGCTCCACGAGCGCGACGGCGGCCACGGTCGCGGCGGCGCTGCCGACCACGCGGGCGACGATGTGGACGTCGCCGAGGCCTGCGAACAGCCAGGCGAGAAGCGTGGCGAGGGCGCCGACGACCCCCGCGAACGCGACCAACCGCCCCGGCCCGGTCATCGCCGGTCTCCCGCCGCGGGATCGGACCCGACCGCGGGCTGCCTCGCTGTCGGAGCAGGCGCGTCAGGAGCGTCGAGCACTGCGCGCACCGCGTGCAACGCCGTGAGGGCCGCCCGGCGGTCGGCTTCGTCGACTGCGCTGCGGTCGTAGCGCGCCTGCTCGAAGCGCGCGATCAGCCCGGCGGCGGCGCCGGCCGCCGACCCGAGCGTCGCGGTGGCGCGGTCCCGGTGCTCGCGGGGCGTCTCAGCCGGCCG
>SKPY01000476.1 GCA_007119305.1 Nitriliruptorales bacterium | reverse complement strand
AGCGGCCCGGTGCCCGGCGCGGACCTCGAGCCGGTCGACCGCCGCCAGGAGGCCTGCCTGACCGTCGACGCCGCCTCCGCGCATGAACTCGACGACGCGGTGGCCGCCGCCTGGGACGGCGACCCCCGGGCGCCGACGCACGTCGCGGTCCACATCACCGACGTCGCCGGCGCGGTCGCCATGGGCTCGCAGGCCGACGTCTACGCCCGCACCGTCGCCGCCACCACCTACCTCGCGTCGGGCGCGAGCGCCCCGATGCTGGACCCTGAGCTCGCGGAGGGCTCGCACTCGCTCGCGGTCGGGCAGGACCGCCGGGTGCTGTCGGTCCGCTTCGCGGTGCTGCCCGACGGGAGCGTCACGGACGTCGCGCTGGAGCCCGCCGTGATCCGCTCGAGCGCCCGGCTCTCCTACGGCGCGGTCGAGCAGTGGCTGGCAGGTGACTCCACGCGGCTGCGCACCCAGGCGCGCACCCAGGCCGCCGCCGCCGAGGACGTCCTCCGGGCCGTCGTCGAGGCGGCGCGGCGCCTCGGCGTCGAGCGTGACAGCCGGATGACCCTGGCCGAGCTGTTCGAGGACGCCGAGCTGACGCCCGTGGTCAGCGGCGGGCGGATCACGATCGGCCTGGCCGAGCCGCACGCGGCTGCCTACCGCCTCATCGAACGGCTCATGGTCGCGGCCAACGAAGCGGTCGGTGCCTGGCTCGTCGACCGGATGGTGCCTGCGCTGTACCGGGCCCACGCGGGGATCGACCCCCAGCACAGCCGGCGGCTGCGCGCAGCCGTCCAGGCAGCCGGCGCGCATGTGCCCGCCCTCGAGCAGCCCGACGGCGACCTCGACCACCTCATCGGGCAGCTGCTCGCCGCGATCGAGTGGCTGGGAGCGGAAGGCCGCAACAGCGACCGCGACCTGCTGATCGCCGCCGCAACGGGGGCCACCGCAAGGGCGACATACGATCCCGACCCGACGCACCACCGCGGCCTGGGGTCCAGCGCGTACTGCCACTTCACCTCGCCGCTGCGGCGCTACGCCGACCTCGTCGTGCACCGGCAGGTGCGCGCCGCGCTCGCGGGGAGCCCGCCGCCCTACGACGTGGACGCGCTGCAGGCGCTGGCCGACTGGCTCGGGGTGCGCGCGGGCGCGCTCGCCCGGCTGGAGACGCGCGAACGTGCCGACCTGTGGGCGCAGGCCCTCGCCTCCGGCGAGCACGACGGCAGCGAGGAGGCCACGCTCACCGGCCTGTCCAAGGCGGGGCTGCGCATCCGGCTGCCGCGCCTCGGGTTGAGCGGCATGATCACCGCCGAGCAGGCCCTCGGCGCTGCCGACTCCGAGCGCACCCCGCTGAAGCTCGACGAGCACGGCCTAGCGACCGCCACCGGGGGCTGGCGGGTGGGCGCCCGCATCGTCGCGCGCTTCGCGGGCCTCGACGAGGCCGGGCGCGTCGTGTGGCAGCTGGCTGAGCCGGCCGCGCCCTGAGCCAGCGGCTGTCGGGCCGAGCCCGCCGGCTCGCGGCGGACGGGCTCAGCCCGCAGCCTCGCTGCTGCGGTCGAGGGCCTCGGCCTCCTCGTGTGCGCTGGGCGGCAGCGGCGCGACCTTGGGACGCGCGCGTCGACGGCGGCGCTCCGGCACCAGCTCGCGCATCGACTCGAGCCTGCCGAAGCACAGCAGGCGATCCCCTGCCTCGAGCTCGCGGGCGCCACGCGGGTTCGGGATCACCCGCGTGCCGCGGGTCAGGGTGAGCACCTGCACGTCGCGGTCGCGCAGCCCCGATGTGGCGATGGTCTTGCCGACGATGTCCGCCCCGTCACGCACGAGCAGCTCGGCGACGCCGTAGGCCGCGCTGACGCTCAGCCGCTGGCGGATGTCGAGCTCGGGGAACGCCACCTGGTTGGCCATGAAGTCGACGATGGCACCGGCGACGTCGAGCTCGGTCGCCTGCTCGATGCCCTCGAGTCCGGGCGACGAGTTCACCTCGATGACGAGGGGTCCGTCGGCGCCTTCGAGCATGTCCACCCCGGCCACCCGCAGCCCCATGATCTGGGCGGCCTGCACCGCGACCCGGCGGACGTGCTCGTCGAGCTCGACGGCCTCGGTCGCGCCGCCTCGATGCACGTTCGAGCGGAACTCGTCGCCTTGCGCACGCCGGCGCATCGCCGCGACCACCCGGTCGCCGACCACGAGTGCGCGGATGTCACGCCCCTTGCTCTCGGCGACGAACCGCTGGATGAGGACGTTCTGCTTCGTGCTCTGCAGCGTCTCGATGACGGCGCCCGCGACACGGTTGTCGGGCGCGAGGATGACCCCGATGCCCTGGGTGCCTTCGAGGAGCTTGATGACCACCGGGGCGCCGCCCACCTGCTCGATCGCGGGGAGCACGTCCGCCCGGTCACGCACGAACATGGTGGACGGTATGCCGATGTCGTGCCGGGACAGGATCTGGATCGCCCGCAGCTTGTCACGCGAGTTCGCGATGCCGGCGGCGGTGTTGGGCGTGTAGACGTCCATCTGCTCGAACTGGCGCACGACCGCCAGGCCGAAGAACGTGATCGACGCGCCGATCCTTGGCAGGACCGCGTCGTAGTGCGACAGCGGCTTGCCGCGGTACTGCAGGTCGGGCTCGTCGCCGGTGAGGTCGATGCCGAAGCGCAGGGTGTTCAGCACGCGGGCCTGGTGCCCGCGGTCGTGCGCCGCGGCCTTGAGCCGTCGCGTGCTGTAGCTGTTCGGGGCCCGCGACAGGATGGCGAGCTTCATGGCGGATGCCGATCGTCGTGTGCGTCGTGCCTGCTGTTGCCGGGAGCGTCGTGCCTGCT
>SKPY01000311.1 GCA_007119305.1 Nitriliruptorales bacterium | reverse complement strand
TCGAGGACGAGCAGTGTGTCGCCCCCGGCGAGCGCCGCGCCGATCTCTGCGACCGGCTGGTGGGCGCCGGTCGAGGTCTCGGCGTGCACAAGGCTCGCAACCGTCGGCCGATGCTCGGCCACTGCCTTGGTGAAGCGCTCCGGTTCGATGACCCGCCCCCACGGCGCCTCGACGGTGTGCACCGTCGCCCCCGCGCGCCTTGCGACCTCGGCCATGCGGGCGCCGAACACCCCGTTGACGCCGACGACCACGCTGTCGCCGGGCTCGATGAGGTTGACCAGCACGGCTTCCATCCCGGCGCTGCCCGTGCCCGACACCGGGAAGGTCACCCGGTTGCGGGTGCGGAACACCTTCCGCAGCTGCTCGGAGATCGCATCGAGCAACGGCACGAAGTCCGGGTCGAGGTGGCCGAGCAACGGTTGGCCCAACGCCCGCAGCACCGCAGGATGCACGTCGCTGGGTCCTGGGCCGAGCAGGATGCGATCGGGAGGGAACATACGAGGATCCTAGCCAACCGCGCGCCATGCACGACAGTGCAGGACCAACCGGGCGCCGCCCCAGCCGCCCGAGGAAGCAGCGCCGGCGCGGCAAACTCCCACAGCTCGACGCCCCAACGGACT
Source organism: Nitriliruptorales bacterium (assembly GCA_007119305.1). GTDB lineage: Bacteria > Actinomycetota > Nitriliruptoria > Euzebyales > Egibacteraceae > SKPY01. Next base: position 10,062 of record SKPY01000311.1, on the reverse strand, counting down.
TGCCGCCCGAGGATGCAGCGCCGGCGCCGGTTGCAAAGGGGCGCGCCGAGCGGGGTCGGGTCAGGAGGTGGTGCGCGGTCGGGGCGGGGGGAGGGCGGCTTCGAGGCGGTGGGCGACGTCGGGGGCGACGTGGAGGTCGTGACCGAGCTCGACGACGCGGCGTGCCTGCCGCCCGATCTCGGCGTCCGGCGCGCGCAAGCGGTCCCGGGTCCTGATCGCCACCTCGAGCGCCCGTGGGATCCAGCCCTCGCCGCTGCCGAGCTCGTGGCGCTCACCCCAGGCCACGCCGTCCGCCGTCAGGTCGAAGGCGTGCAAGGTGCTGCGGGCACGGAGCGTGCCGGAGGCGCCGTCGCAGCGGTGGAGCAGCAGGATGCGCTGCCGCAGGTCGGCGTCTGCGCTGACTGGGGGGATAGGGTCCTCCAGGGACCAGGCTCGGCCCGCAACCGACACCGCGAGCCGGTCGGCGTCGAGTGGCGCGGCCAGCGCGAACAGCTCGATCAACGGCTCGGCGTAGGCACCCTTGGCGAACGGACGCAGCCAGGCGATGAAGCGCAGCGCATCTCCGGCGAAGGCGACGAGGGCCGGCTGCACCTCCCCGGTGTCTTCGAGATCGTCCTGCGCGCAAGCGACGAGCAAGTCTTCGACGTCGTCCCAACGATTGTTCATGGCGTCCCCCAGGGGCGGTCGGCGCTGTCGCACCGATACTGCGGGAGCGCGCCTGCCGCCCGAGTGGCTTGAGGCCGCAGCCTGTGGACAAGGCCGGCGGGGGGCCCAGGCCGAAACCCCGGCTACAGGTACAGCGGGCCGGGCGGGGAGATGCGGGAGCGCAGCCGCCAGGCGGTCTGGATGGCCAGGCACAGCGCCCGCGTCGTCTCCGGCGGCAGGGTGGCGAGCGAGCCCCCGTCGAGCTGTGCCTCCACCAGCTCGGCGAGATCGGCGGCGAGCTTCTCGAGGGCCTCGGCACCGCGGCGGAGGCGCTCGCCCTCGTCGCTGCTCGGGTCGACCTCGGGTTCACCGGAGCGCGCCGAGCGCAGGCTGCGCTCCAGCCGCTGCCCGAAGTCGGGCAGCAGCTCGTCTTCGAACTCACCGGCAGCGACCACGACCGTGAGCACCGCCTGGACGTGGATGGCCAACGGGTCCGGCGCGTGCGCGCCGTCTTCGTGGGCCGCCACGACGTCAGCGAGGGCGACCGGCTCGACCCGCCTGTCGGTCACCTGCGCGACCCACTGCCCGCCGAGGAGCGGCTCGCCCTCGCTGACCCAGGCGAACCGGTAGTCCGGCACGTCGGTGACGTTCAGGGCAGCCGCCAATCCACCGCGTCGCCCCCACGCCCGGCCAGCAGGGCGTTGGCGCGGCTGAAGGGCCTCGAGCCAAAGAACCCGTAGCGGGCCGACAGCGGGCTCGGATGGGGGCTCTCGATCACCGGCGTGGCGCCGAGCAGCGGCTTGAGGCTGCGCGCGTCCTTGCCCCACAGGATCGCCACCAGAGGGGCGTCACGCGCGACGAGCGCGCGGATCGCGTGCTCGGTGACCTCCTCCCAGCCCTTGCCCCGGTGGCTTGCGGGCTTGCCGACCTGCACCGTGAGCACGCGGTTCAGCAGCATGACGCCCTGACGCGTCCAGGGGGTGAGGTCACCGGTGCGGGGGAGCTCGTGGCCGAGGTCGTCGCGGTACTCGCGGAAGATGTTGACCAGGCTGCCGGGCAGCGGCGACACGTCCGGCGCGACCGAGAAGCTCAACCCGATCGGGTGCCCCGGGGTCGGGTAGGGGTCCTGCCCGACGATGAGCACCCGCACGTCGGCGAAGGGCTGGGTGAACGCGGCGAGGATCTGGTCGCCGGCGGGCAGGAAGGGCCGGCCCGCGGCCTGCTCGGCGCGCAGGAACGCACCGAGGGCGGCGATCCGGTCGGCGACGGGGTCCAGGGCGCTGGCCCACCCCGGGTCGATGAGCTCGGCCAGCCGCTGGCGGCCGCGCTCGCGCTGTGCGGCGGCGTCGGGATCGTCGAGGCTGAGCTGGGCGGTCATTCGAGTCTCCTGCACGCGGCGGTGGGGAAGACCGGCCCTATCGTTACCCGGCACGCGGGTCCGCGCCAAGGATTCGACGCCGCGCGGCCTGCCGGCGCGGTGGCAGCCGGGCTGGCAAGGGCCGTTGCGCGGCCTGCCGGCGCGGGTGTCAGGGGAGCCGGAGGTCGCCGAGCTCCTCGCGCAGCGCCCGCTTGTTGAGCTTACCGACGCTCGTCTTGGGGATCTCGTCGACGACGACGACGTCGTCAGGCAGCCACCACTTCGGCACCCTCCCGGCGAGGAACTCCCGCAGGGCGTCGAGGCCGGGAGCGGTCTGCCCGTCCTCGCCGACGACCACGACGACCGGCCGCTCGTCCCATTTGCGCGAGGGCACGCCGATCACCGCCGCATCGGCCACGGCAGGGTGCGCGAGCACGTGGCCCTCGAGCTCGACGGAGCTGATCCACTCCCCGCCCGACTTCACGAGGTCCTTCGCCCGGTCGACGATGCGGAAGTAGCCGTCGGGTTCCATGTAGGCCATGTCGCCGGTGCGCAGCCAGCCGTCGTGGAAGCGCGCGCGGTCGTCCTCCTGGCGGTAGTAGGCGGAGGCGATCCACGGCCCGCGCACCTCGAGCTCGCCCACGGCCTGGCCGTCCCAGGGCAGCGGCTCGTCGTCGTCACCGACGATGCGCGCCTCGAGGCCAGCGAAGATCGTGCCGGTCTTCTCGCGCACGTCGAGCAGCGCGTCGTGGTCGAGGCCGCGGTGGCGGCGGCGGGGGCGGGCGGCGCTCGCGAGGGGCCCGGTCTCGGTCATGCCCCACACCTGCAGGTAGGTGACGCCGAGCTCGTCGTAGGCCTCGATGAGCGCGCGGGGCGACGCGGCGCCGCCGACGAACACGAGCCGCAGGCTGGCCGGGTCGGCGCGGCCCTCGCGGTACAGCGGCAGCAGCGTCTTCCAGATGGTCGGCACCGCCGCGGACAGGGTGACCTGCTCGCGCTCGATGAGCCCGGCGAGGTGCTCCGGCGAGTTGTCCGCGCCGTGGAAGACCAGCTCCGCGCCGGTCATCGGCGCGGCGTAGGGCAGGCTCCACGCGAACGCGTGGAACATCGGCACGATCGGCAGCACCCGGTCGGCTTCCGACAGCCCGATGTGGTCGGCCATCGACGCGGCCAGCGAGTGCAGCCACATGCCCCGGTGCGAGTACAGCACGCCCTTCGGCATGCCCGTGGTGCCCGAGGTGTAGCACAGCCCCAGCGCGGCCTGCTCGTCCACCGCCGGCAGGTCCCGCAGCGGCTCGGCGCCCCCCACGAGCGCGTCGTGGTCGCGGGTGCCCCCCGGGGCCCCGTCGGCGGCCGCCCCGAGCGCGACGTAGTCCTTCACGGTGGCGAGCTCGGGCGCGAGCTCGCCGACCTGCGCGGCCAGGGCGCCGTCGAAGAACAGCACCCGGTCCTCGGCGTGGTTGCAGATGTAAGCGATCTGCTCGGGGTGCAGGCGGATGTTCACGGTGTGCAGCACCGCCCCGACGAGCGGGACCGCCCAGTACAGCTCGAAGTGGCGGGCGGTGTTCGTCGCGAACGTCGCCACCCGGTCCCCCGGACGCACCCCGAGGTCGTCGACGAGCGCGCGGGCGAGGCGCAGGATGCGCTCGCTCAGCTCACCGTAGGTGGTGCGCCGCTCGGGCGAGATCACCTGCCCGTCGGCGTAGACGGTGCGCATGCGCTCGAAGACGTGGTCGAGCGTCAACGGCGTCGGCTGCATCAGTCCCGGGATGGTCACGGGCTCTGCCTCCTCCTCGGTTGTCCGCGTGTCGCGGGTCTCCTGCCACGGTTCCGCTGCGCGCGCGGGCCTGCCCGTCACACCCCCAGGTAGCGGTGCAGGGCCTCGCTGCCCTCGAGCTCGCCCGCCGCCGCTTCGTGGCGGATCTGGCCCTTCTCGATCAGGTAGGCGCGGTCGGCGTGGCGCAGCGCGAAGCGGTGGTTCTGCTCGGCCAGCACGATGGTGAGGCCGACCTCCTTGAGCTGGTCGACCAGCTGGCCGATCGCCTGCACGACGACGGGTGCGAGACCCTCGCTCGGCTCGTCGAACAGCAGCACCTTCGGGTTGGCCATGAGCCCGCGGCCGACCGCGAGCATCTGGCGCTCGCCGCCCGAGAGGTTGCCGGCCATGCTCGCGCGCAGGTCGGACAGCTTCGGGAAGAACTCGTAGACCCGCTTGACGGTCCAGGCCTCCTCAGGGGGCACGGAGCGCGCCCGCACGACCTCGAGGTTCTCCTGCACGGACAGGTTGCCGAACACCCGCGCCCCGGAGGGCACGAGCGCGAGGCCCCGGCGCAGCCGCTGGTAGGGGTGGTGGCCGACGAGGTCCTCGCCTTCGAGCACGATGCTGCCCTGGCGGGTCTCGACCGTGCCGATGATCGCCGACAGGGTCGTCGTCTTCCCGGCGCCGTTGCGGCCGAGCAGGGCGACGAGCTCGCCGCGGCCGACCTGCAGCGTCACCCCGTGGAGGACGTGGCTCGCGCCGTAGTAGCCGTGGAGGTCGGCCACGTCGAGCATCGTCGTCTCCTGCGCGGCGTCGGTGGCACGTCCGGTGGGGGCGGGCGCGCCGCGGTCGGCGGAGCTCACGCGACCTCCTCCTCTCCCAGGTACACCTTCTGCACCTCGGGGTTGGCGCGGACCTCGTCGGGGGTGCCCTCGGCGAGCGGCTTGCCCAGGTGCATGACGAGGATCCGCTGGGCGGTGCCGAACACGACCTCCATGTCGTGCTCGCAGAACAGCACGGTCAGCTGGCGCTCGTCCGCGATGCGGCGCACCAGCTGCATCGTGCGGGCCGTCTCCTCCGGCGCCATCCCCGCGGTCGGCTCATCGAGCAGCAGGAGCTTGGGCTCCATCGCGAGCGAGATCGCCAGCTCGAGGGCGCGCTGGTCGCCGTGTGACAGGTTGCCGGCCCGCTCCCCCGCGAGCGCGGCGAGGCCGCAGTCGTCGAGGATCTGCGCGACGGCGTCGGTGTGGCGCTCCTCGACGACGCCGAAGGGCCGGGCGGTCTCACCCGCCTGGGCGAGGCGCCCCAGCTGCACGTTGCGGAACACCGACAGGCCGCCGAAGATGCTCGTGATCTGGAACGCCCTGGCGATGCCAGCCTTGGCGATGGCGTACGTGGGCTTGCCGGTGACGTCGTTGCCGTCGAAGGTGACGCTGCCGGCGTCGGGCTTCAGGTAGCCGGTGACGAGGTTGAACAGCGTCGTCTTGCCGGCGCCGTTCGGGCCGATGATGGCCCGGCGCTCGCCCGGCTCGACGTCGAGGTCGACCCCGTCGACCGCGCGCAGCCCGCCGAAGCGCTTCGCGAGCCCGCGGACCTCCAGCAGCACCATCAACGACCACCTCCCGGTGCCGGCTTGCCGGCTTCCCCCTCGTGTGTCGGCTCCACCGCGTCGCCGGTGCGCGCCTCGCCACCGCGCGCCGGGGCGTGCTCCGGCGGCGGCTCGCCCCCGGCCGCAGCAGGCGAGCCTTCTGCGACCTTGTCCTCGCCGCGCCGGCCGCGCAGGCGCGCGACCAGCCGCTGGACCCCCTCGACCGTGCCGCCGGGCATGCGCAGGATGATCACCAGCAGCACGATGCCGAGAATCAGCCCCCAGAACACGAACCGGCGCGTGATCCAGTCGCGCAGCAGCACGAAGATGATCGCGCCGATGGTCGGGCCGACGAAGCTGTTCAACCCGCCGATCAGCGTCACGAAGATGGGCTCCGCCGACGTCGTCCAGTGCATCAGCAGGGGGAACGCCCCGCGGTCCATGACGACGAACATCGCGCCCGCGTACCCGGCGAACGCGCCACCGAGGGTGAACGACGCGAGCTGGTAGCGCTTGACCTTGATGCCGAGGAAACCCGCCCGCTCGCTGTTCTCGCGGATCGCCTGCAGGGTCGCGCCGAAGGGCGAGCGCATGACCGCACCGAGGATCGCCAGGGCGATCGCGGCGGCGAACACCAGGAAGTAGTAGCGGTTGGTGGTCGGCACGATCAGGTCCGGCAGCGCCACGCCATGGACCCCGTCGTCACCGCGCGTGAGGGCCCGCCACTGGAAGGTGACCACGAACAGCAGCTGGCCGAGCGCGAGCGTCAGCAGGGCGAAGTACAGCTGCACGGCCCGCAGGGCGATCAGCCCGGTCACGTACGCGACGGCGGCGGCCACGAACGGCGCGAGCACGAAGCCGAGCAGCGACGGCCAGCCGAGATGCATCCACAGCAGCGTGACCGTGTAGGCGCCGACGCCGTAGTAGGCGGCGTGGGCGAAGCTCACCATGCCGGTGTAGCCGAGGATCACGTTGAAGCTCGTGGCGAACACCGCGAGCACCAGCACGGTCATCAGCACGAACACCTGGCGCTCGCTCGCGAACACCGGTGCGAGCAGCGCAACGAGCGCGAGCACGCCCCAGACGGCCCAGGCGGACCGGCCGCGGAGCAGCCCGCCGGCGAGTCCGGTGCGCACGGCGTCCATGGAGCTCCTCATCGTTCCGGGATCCCGAACAGTCCGTAGGGCCGCCACACGAGCACGGCCACCATCACGACGAAGACCATCGCCATCGCTGCCTGGGGCACGAACATGATCCCCATCGCGAACGTGATGCCGACGAGCAGGGCCCCCACGGCGGTGCCGACGAGGCTGCCGAGACCGCCGATGATGACCACGGCGAACGCCTGGATGATGATGTCGACGTCCATGCCGAGCAGCACGGTGGTGCGCGGGCTGGCGAGGATGCCGCCGAGCGCGGCGAGGCCGGCCCCGAAGGCGAACACGCCGGTGAACAGCCGCGGCACGTTGACGCCCACCATGCCGAGCATCTCGGGGTCGCTGACCGCGGCGCGGATGTCGCGACCGAACCCGGTCCTGGTCATCAGCGCCCACAGCGCGATCGCGAGCACCACCGCGGCGCCGATCAGGAACAGGTTGTAGCGGGGGAAGACCGCCCCGAACATGTCGACGGAGCCGCGCAGCAGCTCGGGTGCCGTGAGCCGATGCGGCCGCTCGCCCCACACGGCCCGCACGAGGTCGTGGAAGACGAGCAGCAGCGCAAACGTCGCGAGCAGCTGGAGCAGGTGCTCCTTCTCGTACAGCGGCCGCAAGGCGATGCGCTCCACGACCGCGCCGAGGGCGGCGACCAGCAGTGGCACCGCGACGATCGCGGCCACGAAGCCGGTCGTGCCGCCGATCATCACGGACAGCGTCACCGCGACGAACGCCCCGATCATGTAGAACGAGCCGTGCGCGATGTTCACGATGCGCAGGGCGCCGAAGACGAGCGACAGCCCGGCGGCGACGATGAACAGCACTGCCGCTCGCGACAGCCCGGTCATGAGCTGCAGCATGAGCACGTCGAAGCTCACCGTCGTCTCCTCGGGTTGGCCGTCCGGCGGCCCGCGGGCGCGGGCCGCCGGACGGAAGCGGGTGCGGCCAGTGCGGCCATCATTCGCCGCGTGCCTCCAGCACTTCCTCCTCGCTCATCCAGATGTCCTCCGCCGGGACGGGCTCGGCGGTCTCGTAGATGTACATGTCGAACTCGTCGGACCAGGTCAGCTCGCTGATGTAGGAGCCGATCGCGGCCTGATGGTCGACGTCGCGGATGTAGGTGTCGCCGCGCAGCGACGTGAACTCGAAGCCGCCGACCGTGTCGGCGAACGCCCGGCCGCTCGCGTCACCGGCCTCCTCGACGACCTGCGCCCACAGCATGACCGCGTCGTGGGCCATGCAAGCCCAGTCGCTCGGCACGCTGTCGTAGCGGTCGATGTAGCGCTCGACGAAGTCGTCCATCTGCGGCGTGTCGATCGTGAACGGGCAGCGGGAGTAGGCGCGGACGCCCTCGAGGTCGACGTCGTCGCTGAGCTCCTGCAGCGCGTCGGTCTCGTACAGCGCCGTGAAGTAGACCCGGTCGAAGAAGCCGAGATCGTGCGCCTGACGCGTGAACGTGATGAGGTCGGTGGCGAACAGCGGTGAGTAGATCGCCTCGGCACCCGAGCCGAGGAGCGCGGTGATGAACGGGTCGAGATCGGCCTCGCCGAGCTCGGGCCACTGCTGCTCGACGATCTCGACGTCGGGGTTCATCTCGGTGATCGTCTCGACGAACGTCGCCGTCTGGCGCTGGCCGAACTCGTAGTCGGGCGCGATCGTCGCCCACTCGGTGAACTCGCTGTCGGCGAGGTCGACGCCCTGCGCCCGGGCCTCCATGCCGGTGTTGGGCACGACCGAGGCGAAGAACTCGTGCCATTCCTCGTTCATCAGCGCCTCGGTGTTGGAGGTGTGGACGATGAACGGCACCTCGCGCTCCTGCGCGACCTCGGTCATCGCCAGCGCCACACCCGACGACACCGGGCCGAGGAGCATGTCGATCTCCTCGTCGAGGATGAGGTCGCGCGTCTGCGCCACACCTTCCTCCGGTCGAGCCTGGCTGTCGCGCACGATCAGCTCCACGGGACGGCCGAGCACGCCGCCGGCCTCGTTCAGCTCGTCCACGGCCATCTGCGCGGCGTTCTGGTTCGCGACACCGAACAGCGCGATGGCCCCGGACAGGGCGGTGACGAGCCCGATCTTCAAGGGCTCGCCCTCGGGCACGTCCACATCCGGGTCGGGCTCCGGATCGTCGACGTCTTCGACCTCCTCGACGTCGGGGTCGTCGGGCTCGTCGTTGTCGGCGACGTCGACGAGCGGCTCGTCGTTGCAGGCGGCGAGCACGAGGGCGAGCGCCGCGAGCAGCGCAACCCAGGACAGCCTCCTCTTGCGGACGTCGTGCGTGGTTCCCATCGCTACCCTCCAGCGGTTGTCATATGGCATCGGTCATGGGTGGCCTGGTCAGGACTGCGCCGCCAGCCGCTCCTCCTCGGCCTGGCGCAGCACGTTGCGGCGGATCTTGCCCGTGGTCGTCAGCGGCAGGTCATCGACGAAGGCGATGTGGCGCGGGTACTCGTAGGCGGCGAGGCGGGCGCGGACGTGGGCGGCGATGTCGGCCTCGAGGTCGCGGCTCGGCCTTTGCCCGTCGGCGAGCTTCACGAACGCCTTGACGACCTGGCCGCGGGTCTCGTCGGGCACCCCGACGACGGCGGCGAGCGCGACGGCGGGATGGCCGAGCAGGCACTCCTCGATCTCACCGGGGCCGATGCGGTAGCCGGCGGAGATGATGACGTCGTCGGCGCGGGAGGCGAAGCGCAGGTAGCCGTCGGCGTCGGCGCTGCCGAGGTCGCCGGTGCGCAGCCAGGCCCCGTCCGGCGTGAACTTGCCCGCCGTGGCCTCGGGCTGGTCCCAGTACTCGAGGAACATCACCGGGTCGGGCGCGCGCACGGCGAGCTCCCCGGTCTCCCCGGCGGGCAGGGGCCGGCCGTCGAGGTCGATGACCGCGACGTCGTGCCCGGGGTAGGGCCTGCCCATCAGCCCCGGGCGGGCCTGCCAGACGCTCGCGCAGTTGCCGACGACGATGTTCGCCTCGGTCTGGCCGTAGATCTCGTTGACCGTCACGCCGAGGTGCTCACGACCCCACGCGAGCATCTGCTCCCCGAGCGCTTCCCCGCCGCTCATCACCGTCCGCAGGGCGAGCTCGGTGGTGTCGACCTCGGCGCGCCGCATGAGCTTGAGCGCGGTCGGCGGCAGGAACGCGACCCGCACCCGCTGGTCGGCCATCAGGTCGACCGCCCAGTCCGGGTCGAAGGCGCCGGCGCGGGCCGCCGCGACGACCGGCGTGCCGTGGTACCAGGCGGGCAGCAGGGCGTCCATGAGCCCGCCGATCCACGCCCAGTCGGCGGGCGTCCACACCCGGTCGCCGGCGCGTGGGAAGAAGTCGTACATGAGCTCGTAGCCGGGCAGGTGGCCGAGCAGCACGCGGTGGCCGTGCAGGGCGCCCTTGGGCGGGCCGGTCGTGCCGGACGTGTAGATGAGCAGCGCCGGGTCGTCAGGACCGGTGTCGGCCGCGTCGAGCCGGCCCGACGCCCCGGCGAGCAGCGCGTCGAAGTCGTGCTGGGGGGCGCGGGCGGCACCGTCGGTGACGACGACCTGCGCGCCGAGCTCGGCTGCGACGGCGGCG
>SKPY01000291.1 GCA_007119305.1 Nitriliruptorales bacterium | reverse complement strand
TGCCCGTGAGCAGCTGTACGCGACCGGGTTGAGCCGAGAGCAGGCCGCACAGCGTGCCGGGGTGAAGCCGAACCAGATCACCAACCTGCTGCGGGACCGCGACCTGCTCGCGCTCGACGGTGCCGAGGGTCTGCGGTTGCCCGCCTGGCAGTTCGACCCAGAGGCGCGTCGCGGGCGGCTCGAGGGCATCGCGCGTGTCACGGCCGCGTTCCCTGGAAGGGTGCTGTCGCTGTCGAGCTGGGCGGTGGCCCCGAACCCGGCGTTGGGCGGTCGCACGCCTCGTCAGGCGCTGCTCGACGGTGATGTCGAGCAGGTCGTGGCGGTCGCGGCCCACCACGGCGCGTGATCGCAGCGCAGCTACCGGACCCGCCCGCACGGGCCCCCGTGCGCCTTCAGACGGTGCCGCCGGCAGGTCCCTACTGGCGGGTGTGGCACCCGAGCGCGCACACCACAGCCGCGAACCTGCCGCGGACGTTTGGGCCGTTGCACCGGTTCGATCCTCACCCTGCGGGACCTCCCGTCGAGCACGCCGGCGTGTACGTGCTCTACGGATCGCTGGCGTTCGAGGTGTCCGCCCTTGAGGTGTTCGCACGCGGTGGCGCGGTTGCGGGCGCGGTCGTCGAGGTCTGCCCGCGCTGGCGCGGGTCGCTGATCGGCGCGCCGAGGGCGTCCCGGCTGTTCGACCTGACCGAGCCGGATGCTGCTGCGCAGGTCGGGGCGACCCCGAGGCTCGGTGACACCGACCTGGACACGGTCGGGTACGCGACCACACACGCGTGGGGCCGGTTCTTCCACGCCGCTGCCGGGGTGCATGGCGTGCGCTACTTCTCGTGCCGTGCAGCCGACCGGGGCGGCATCGCCACGGTGCTGCTGCGCCAGAGGGCGATCGGTGGGGTCGCCGAGCAGCACCGTCTCATCGACGACGCGCTGTGGCCCTACCTGGTGCACACGCTCGACTCGGTCGGGATCGGGGTGACTCGCATCGACCGGTGCCCGCGCTGTGCGAGGTAGCCGGCACGACATCTCCCTGGCCTATCCATCAACACCCGCTGCCGTACTCACGCTGGCAGGAGCTCCAGGAGCCGTGGGTGTCCACAGGCTTCACGGCGTCGAGACAGGACAGCCAGCACGCGACGCACGGACCAGCGGACCTCCAAAACGTGCGGGGGACGAACAACGAGCACGAGCCTGCCGCAGCCCAGTGCTGGCGGGCTCGCCACCGGTAGCATGCAGGCCGGCTGGAGGGTGCGCCCATGAGCGATGACGACGATCACCCGGACACTCCGCGTGCATCGGAGCCTGGGGAGGCTCCGGAGTCCGAGTCAATGCCCTCGCAGGCGCGGCCGGAATGGATCACCTGCATCGAGGCCGGTCCCCGACCGGTCCGTCGACTCGGCTCGGGGTGACGATGCTCGGTGCGCGCCCCGCCACCTGCCCGTTCTGTGAGCGCGCGGCCGCCGGCGCGGTGTTCGCCGCGAACGCGACCGCGGTGGCGTTGCCCGACGCCTATCCGCTCGCGGCGGGTCACACGCTGGTGTGCCCCCGCCGGCACGTGAGCGACCTGTTCGCGCTCGACGAGGACGAATGGAGCGGAGTGTGGTCGCTCGTGCGTGACGTGCAGCGGCGACTCGTGGGCGGGGTCGACGCGGACGGCTGGAACGTCGGCGTGAACGCCGGGCCGGCGGCGGGGCAGACCGTGGAGCACGCGCACGTCCACTTGATCCCCCGGCGCGCCGGTGATGTGGTCGACCCGCGCGGCGGGGTGCGCTGGGTGCTGCCCGACCGGGCCGACTACTGGTCGCGGTCGTGAGCGAGCGTGACGCGATCGCGTTCGGCGAGAAGGTGCTCGCGCTGCTCGACCAGGGCGCGTTCACCGCCACCTACAAGTACGCGGTGCTGCTCGCGCTCATCGACGTCTGCCTCGAGCGCGCCGACGCCGACGGCCGCCCTCCGCGGGTCGTTGCCCCACAGGATCTCGCCGCCCGGGTCGTCGAGCTGTACTGGCCGCAGGCGCGGCCCTACGGCAGCGCCGCCGAGGAGGCGGTCGTGCTGCGGCAGAACTCCAGCGGGCAGGCGGAGATCGTCACGCTCATCCGCCGCTTCAAGCAGCGCGCCGGCCAGGATCCCACGCTGCACCGCGCGCGCCTGGCCGACCCGCGCGGCTACGTCAAGCTCGTCGCGGAGGTGGCGTGGAAGCTGGTGGAGATGCCGCTGCCGCGGCTGCAGCGCTTCGGCGCCGGCGAGCCGTTCCTGTACGACATCGGCTGGGACCTCGACGTGCGGCGGCGCGCCTACCTCGAGCACCCTGAACGTTTCAGCATCCGGCTGCGGCCGGGGGTCGGCGAGCACCTCGTGCGCCTCGCCGGGCTGCTGCGCCCGCTCGTGCAGCAGCAGTGGTCCGAGCGGGTCGTGGCGTGGAACCGCACCGAGGTGCCCGAGCTCGCCACGCGCGCCGACCTCGACGCGTTCCTGTTCGGCGCGAGCCGCACGGACCTCGCCCCGGTGCGCCGTGCGCTGCGCCGGCTGCAGGAGCGCCGTTGCCTGTACTGCGACGCGGAGCTGGGCGGGCAGGTGCACGTCGACCACTTCCTGCCGTGGGTCCGCTACCCCGACGACGGGATCCACAACCTCGTCGCCGCCCATCCTGGGTGCAACAGCAGGAAGCGGGACTCGCTCGCCGCGGCGCCGCACGTGGAGGCGTGGAGCGCCCGCTTCCGCCGCCCCGACGTGCGGCTTCGACTCGACCGGCTCGCCGCCGACCGGCGCTGGCCGGCGCACGCCGAGCGGACCCTGAGCGTCGCCCGCGCCGTCTACCTGCGC
>SKPY01000168.1 GCA_007119305.1 Nitriliruptorales bacterium | reverse complement strand
GAGCACCGCGCGCTGCTCGCCCACGACGATGGCCTCATCGGGGTCAGCGCGGCCGAGCAGGTCTTCCGCCTCGATCCCGCCAGCGGGGACGCGGCACTCGTCAACCTCGCCGACGCGGGCGTCCCGCGCGGGCCCGAGCGGGCGCAGTCTCTGACCGCCCGCGACGGGATGCTGTGGGTCGGCGGCAACTTCTCGCTCCAGCGTCTGGATCTCGCTACCGGTGAGCGCCGGCACATGTTCGTGCCCGGCGAGCCCAAGGACCTCCACGCGGGCGCCGACGCCATCCACCTCGCCCTGTACCCCGGTGGAGAGGTCTGGCGGGTCGCCGCTGAGCTGACGCCCGAGCGTGTCGCCGCCCTCCCCGACGAGCACAACCGCCCGGTGTCACTCGCGCGCGACGGCGACGACGGACAGCTCGTCGTGACGGCCGTCAGCGACCGCCGCGGCGGCGGGACGCTCGCAACCGTGGACCCCGCCTCCGGCGAGCTGCGGACGGCCCGGCCGTTTCGCGACGCCGAGCGGCCCCCCGCGGGGCTCGCCGTCCGTGACGGCATCGCCTACGTCGGCGGCGCCGGCGACGACCCGCCCGTGACCGCCATCCGCCTCGACGGCTTCGAGCGCCTGTGGGAGACGCGAGCCGACGGCGCCCGCACCGTGATCGGGCTCGCGGTGACCGGGGGCGCCTGCTTCGGCTACACGCCGCGGGGCGACCTCATCCGCCTCGACGCCGACACAGGCCGGCTGCGCAGCAACGAGCGGCTGCCGGTGGCGGGCGGGCGGCTGCGGCTGCACGGCGCTGCGCTGTACGGGGTGGGCCGGGAGGCGCTGGTGCGCATCGACCCCTCGTCGGGCGCTTGGAAGATCGTGCGCAACAACCTCGGCGCCGTCTACTGGAACCACGCCTTCTTCGCCACCGACGCCACCCGCCTCTACGTGCTCGCGGGCCTCGACGTGCTCGCGCTCACCCCGGAGGCTGGGAGCACGCACTGACGGTGCGGCTTGGCCCTGTACCGGACCGAGGACGCCGCGCCGGCGGCGCAACCTTCCGCACGCCACCGCCCGGCCGCCCTGACCCGCCCGAAGATGCCGCGCCACGCCGCCACCTCGCGCACCCACAGCCGCGTGGCTGACCCCGGCAGGGTGCGGGTCTAGGAGAAGCTGTCGCCGCAGGCGCAGCTGCTCTGCGCGTTGGGGTTGTCGATCGAGAAACCCGCGCCCATGAGGCTGTCGACCCAGTCGATCTGCGTCCCCTGCAGGTGCGGGGCGCTCATCGGGTCCACGCGCACCGGTACCTCGTTGACCTCGGCGACGACGTCGCCCGGCAGCTCACGGTCGTCGAAGAACAGGGCGTAACGCATCCCGGAGCAGCCGCCGGGCTGCACGGCGACGCGGAGGGCGACGTTCTCCAGCTCCTCCTTCGCCATGAGCTCCTTGACCTTGTTCACGGCCGAGTCGGTCAAGATGATCGGCTGGCTGTCGGTTGCAGTGGTCTCGCTCATCGGTGCGACCCTCTCACGGCTGCGGGCTGTCGTGGCCCGGACATCACCGAGCCTCTCGGGACATTCTAACGCCGTCGTCCAGGCGTTCAGGAAGAGGCCCGATGCAACGACCAACCGCACCCACACGTCACGTAGAGTGAGCGCCGCGGTTTGCTACCGTGGCGGCGTCGAGCGGCGAGGATCACAGCGGTGGCTGCAACGACCACGTGGGAACGCCCGGTCCGGGAGTCGCGCCCCCCGTCCCGGATCGACCCCGTCTGGCGCAAGGCGCCGGGCGTGCTCGCCCGTGCCCCGGGCCTGCTCGCCGCGATCGTGGGGGCCGCCGCGCTGCTGGGCGTGGCTGCAGCGTCCGGGCCGTTGTTCGTCGCGTCAGCGCGTGACGCCGCCTTCACGGCCGAGATCCGCGCCCTCGATCCCGGTGAGGCCGGGCTCCGCGTCGCCCTGCCGATCGACCCCGACCCTGCCGCTCACGACGAGGTCGACGCGGCGCTGACTGCGGAGGTGGAACGGCGCCTGCCGGAGCTCGGTGCCGGCCTCTGGCAAGGACGTACTGTCCCGGTGACGTTGCGCGGCGGCGGCACGGACAGCCGCGTGCGCCTCGCGGCGAGCGAGGACGCCCCCTCGGACGGCGTCGTCGTGCCCAGCGCGCTCGCGACCGAGCACGGTCTGGCGGTCGGCGACGACCTGTCGCTCAGCCGCGGCAGCGAGGCCGCGGCACTGCCTGTCGGAGCGGTCGAGGCCGTGGCGGCCGCAGGCGAGTTCCCGGAGATCAGCGGTGCGCCCGAGCTCGTCATCGCGGCCGCGGCAGAGCTCGAGGCCACGCTGGACGCCTCGTGGACGTTTCCCCTGACCGGGGACATCACGTCGCTGGACAACCTCGCCGCGCGCATCCAGGCAGCCGAGCGGGCGCTCGACGACCGCCGGACCACGGCGGGCGCCGCGCTGCAGGAACACGCCGTGCACCGCACTCGCATCACCGCCGACTCGGCGCTGCCGGCGGCTGCGCAACGCACCCGCGAGGCCGCGGCCGCGCTCGAGCCCCCCGTCCGCAGCCTGTGGGTGACCTCGCTGCTCGCGGGCCTCGTGGTCGTCGCCGGATCGGCACTGCTGAGGGCTCGCCGCCGCCGTCGCGAGCACACGGTGATGGCCGTCCGCGGGGTGACCCCGCTGGGACAGTCGTGCCGTGCCGCGCTGGAGGTGTTCGCTCCCGTCGTCGGCGGCAGCCTCGTCGGGGTGCTCGCGGCGGCGGGTCTCATCGCCGCGCTGGGGCCAGGTGGGCTGGCCGCCGATGCGCTGCCCGGCGCCGCGCTCGCGGCCGCTGG
>SKPY01000522.1 GCA_007119305.1 Nitriliruptorales bacterium | reverse complement strand
GCCGCTGCGGCAGCCGTGGCGGGCGTCTCGGCTGCCGTGGTGGCGGTGACGGCCACGCTGCGCCGCCGCTCACGCGCCAGGTGACCCGGGGCAGGGGGCGCCCGTGGGGGCTGCGGGAGGACCTGCCGGGCAGCGTCCCCTCGGGCCAGGAAATGGGGTCGAAGGGCCCTCATCGCCGCTCCGAGTGGCGGATAGCGTGACCGTGGAGCCGTCCTGACCTGCTGACGACCGATCGAGACTTACGTGCAACAGACACCGGTGCTACCTGACGTGCAGGAAGAGGCCTGGCACGCCCTGGACACGGGGGCGGTGCTCGAGCGCCTCGGCACGGGCGCCGACGGCCTCGACGAGGCGACGGTCGCCGAGCGCCTCGAGCGCTACGGCCCGAACGAGCTGGAGGCGGAGGAGCCCAAGACCAGCCTCGAGATCCTGCTCAACCAGTTCAAGAGCCCGCTGATCTACATCCTGCTCGTCGCGGCGATCGTGACGATCCTGATCCAGGAGTACGTCGACACCGGCGTGATCGTCGCCGTGCTGGTGCTCAACGCGGTGGTCGGCTTCATCCAGGAGCGCAAGGCGGACCGGTCGGTGCGGGCGCTCATGTCGCTCGCGGCGCCCAAGTCGATCGTGGTGCGCGACGGACGTCGGTCCGAGGTCGACAGCATCGAGCTCGTGCCCGGGGACGTCGTGCTGCTCGAATCGGGCACGCGCGTGCCCGCGGACCTGCGGGTCGTCTCCGCCACGGCGCTGCGGGTCGACGAGTCGCTGCTCACCGGCGAGTCGACGCCGGTGACGAAGACCACCGACCCGGTGGAGGACGAGGCCCTGGCGTCCGAGCGCACGTCGATGGCGCACATGGGTTCGGTGATCGCGAGCGGTCGCGGCCGCGGAGTGGTCGCCGCCACCGGCCTCGCGACCGAGCTCGGCCGCATCTCCGAGCGCATCCGCACCGAGGCGCAGCCCGAGAGCCCGCTGACGCGCCGCATGTACCGGTTCGCGAACATCATCGCGCTCGCGGTCGGCGTGTCCGCCGTGCTGACGTTCCTCCTCGGTCTCGCCGTCGGGGAGCCGCCGTCGGAGATGTTCATGACGGCGGTCGCGCTCGCCGTCGCGATCGTGCCGGAGGGCCTGCCGGTCGCCCTGACCGTTGCGTTGGCCCTCGGGGTGCGCCGCATGGCTCAGCGCAACGCGATCATCCGCAACCTGCCCGCGGTCGAGACGCTCGGCAGCACCAACACGATCGGGTCCGACAAGACCGGCACGCTCACCGAGAACCGCATGACGGTGCAGCGCGTCTGGGCGGGGGGCCGGACCTACACCCTGCGGGAGGACGACACGCAGGGAGCGCAGCTGCTGAACAGCCTGCCGGACACCGACGACCCGCTGCACCTGACCCTGCACGCCGGTGTGCTGACCAACGAGGCCGAGCTGCACGGCTGGGACGGGGACCGCCCCGAGACCGCTGGGGACCCCACCGAGGCGGCGTTGCTCGTGGTGGCCGCGAAGGTCGGACTCGACCCGCAGGAGATGCGCGCCACCTACCGGCCGGTAGCCGAGGTGCCGTTCGAGCCCGATCTGCGCTACTCGCTCGCGGTGCGCGAGCACGGCGAAGGGCAGCGCATGTGGGTCAAGGGCGCGCCCGAGCGCCTGCTCGAGCTCGCCACGGCCATCCTCGACGAGGACGGCCGCGAGGGCCCGCTCGATGCGGACGTGGTGCTCGAGGCCGCGCACGACTTGGCTCGGCGTGGCCTGCGGGTGCTCGCGATGGCCTACCGGGACCTCGACGAGCCGCACGCCGAAGGCGACATCCCCGTACCCGGTGAGCTCGTGCTGGCCGGTCTGCAGGGGATGCTCGATCCGCCACGCCAAGGTGTCTGGGAATCGATCGCGGGCTGCAACGCGGCCGGGCTGCGGGTGCTCATGATCACCGGCGACCACGCGGCCACCGCCAAGGCCATCGGCCTCGACCTCGGGCTCATCGACGAGGAGGACGCCCCGGTGCTCACCGGCCGTGAGATCGAGGACATGCCCGAGGACGAGCTCGCCGAGCGGGTGCTCGAGGTGCAGATCTACGCCCGCGTCAGCCCCGACCACAAGTACCGGATCGTCAAGGCGCTCCGCAGCCACGGCGAGGTCACAGCGGTCACCGGCGACGGTGTCAATGATGCACCTGCGCTGCGCGTCGCCGATATCGGGATCGCCATGGGCAGAAGCGGCACCGATGTCGCCCGCGAGGCCAGCGACATGGTGCTGACCGATGACAACTTCGTGTCCATCCACCACGCCGTGGAGGAGGGCCGGGTCGTCTTCGACAACGTGCGCAAGGTGACCTACTTCCTGGTCTCCACGGGGGTGGCGGCGATCGTGGCGATCCTGTACTCGATCGCCGCCGGCATCCCGCTGCCGTTCCTGCCCGCGCAGCTGCTGTGGCTGAACGTGGTCACCAACGGGCTGCAGGACGTCGCCCTCGCGTTCGAGCCGGGCGAGAAGGGCGTGCTGAACCGGCCGCCGCGGCGGCGTGACGAGCCGGTCGTGTCCCGCCTGTTGTGGGAGCGCACCGCGTTCACCGGTGTCACGATGGCCATCGGCAGCCTCGTGATGTTCACCTGGGCGCTCGGGATGGACAAGACCATCGAGCAGGCCCGCACGGTGGCGCTCACCACGATGGTCCTGTTCATGGCCTTCCACGTCTACAACGCCCGCAGCGAACGGCGGTCGCTGTTCGCGCTGAGCCCGCTGCGCAACCCGTTCCTGCTCGCCGCGACCATCGGCGCGTTGCTGATCCACTTCGGGGCGCTGTACTGGGGCCCGACCCAGTTCGTGCTGCG
>SKPY01000412.1 GCA_007119305.1 Nitriliruptorales bacterium | reverse complement strand
TGGCCGGCGGGACTGCTCGAGCGCGGCCCGTGGCCGGCTGCGCCGCTGCGCGCTCGCGGGCGCTGCCGCGCTGCTCGTCGCCCTGCTGTGGCCGGCTGTGGGGCTCGCCGAGGAAGACGACGCTGACCTCGACGCGCTGTCCATCTCCAGCGCGCGCGTGGCCGACTACCCGCGGGTCAGCCTGACCGTCGACGCGCCGCACACGGGCAGCGACGCCGACGTGCCGGCAGGGGCCTTCACGCTCACCGAGGACGGCGCAGAGCGCGACGTCGAGGTTGCCCGCCTGGACAGTGACGACCTCGAGGTCGCGCTCGTCATGGACACCTCCGGCAGCATGGACGGCGCACCCATCGCGGCTGCGATGGAGGCGGCGTTGGAGTTCACCGCCCGCATGCCCGCGGTCGTGGCGCTCAGCGTGATCGAGTTCAACACCGAGGTGGCGCTGCTCAGCGACTTCACCACCGACCGCGGCGAGACGCTCGACGCCCTGGGCGGGCTGACCGCGGGGGGCTGGACCTCGCTGTACGACGCGCTGCACGTCGCGCTCGACCGGTTCGCGGAGCGTGATCCGGCCCGGCAGGCGATCGTGGTGCTGTCCGACGGCGGCGACAACCGCAGTGCGGCCACGCTCGCGGAGACCGTCGAGCGGCTCGAGGGCGGCGACGAGGTCCTGCACATCGTCGAGCTCATCACCGCGGACCGGCCGACCGAGCGCGAGCGCTTCGGACGCGACGACCCCGACATCGACGAGATCGACCTGGCGGCGCTGGGCGCGCTCGCCGCGGCGGCCGGTCAGGGCACGGTCGTCTCGCCCGAGGACCTCGACGCGCTTACCGGCGTCTACGAGGAGATCGCCTCGTCGCTCATGAACCAGTACGAGGTCACCTACACGTCCGAGGCGCACGGAACGACCCGGCTCGGCGTGCGCTTCGAGCACGACGGCGTGGTGGCTGCGGGCGCCCGCGACGTCGACCTGCCGCCCGCACCGCAGCCCGAGCCTGAGCCGGAGCCCGAGCCAGAGCCAGCGCCCGAGCCAGCGGAGGAGGACGACCCCGAGCTCGGGATCGCCGGCGGCTGGACGGGCGAGGCGCGGGAACGTAGCCCGTGGACCCAGCCCTGGGTGCTCGCGACCGGGACCGTCGTGTGGATCGTCATGCTCGTCGCCTTCGCGGCGCTCACCCGGGGGCCACGTCCGAGGCGACGGGCTCGGCTCGGCCCGACAGCCCTCTCACCATCACGCGGCTACCGCGGCCACCGCAGGCGCTGACCAATCGTGGGCCCCCGCAGGGGCTACCTGCCTGCGCTGGCCGCTGGGCGGAGAACCACGACGTCGGACGCCTCGAAGGCGCGACGATCCTGCCGGAGGAGCTGCACGGCGCCGGGTTGGAACAGCTCGCTGCGGTCAGCGGCGACCCGGACGCGTTGCTCGCCCGCTGCCCACCAGCGCTTGGTCGTCGCTGGCTGAGAGGCGGCAGCATCCCGGTGCGACTGCCCGGCCGCAGGGGGGGCCGGCGCGGACGGTGAGACGCGGGCGACAACTACCGCACTCGAACGCGGCAGAAGCTGCTGGCACAGCCGTTCAGTGACTCAGCACACGACCCGAAATGCCCTGCGCGACACCGCGCGCGACTCACTGTCGTCGCTCCGGCGGGCGGATGACCGGGGAGTGCAGGGGTGCTCAGCGAAGATCAGGCTGTGACGATCGCGACAATGACAAAGATCACCACTAGGACAAGGAGCGCAATGCCCCATGGCCGCTTGAACCAGGGGATCCTCGGCTGAGTTTCCTTCGATGACTCTGTCATCAATATGCCCTCCCGCTCAAGATGTATCTAGCGTCCATGGTTGCGTGTAGGACGTCAAGCGATTCTCGCAGAAGATCACAAGAGCGACACAGACCTGCGCGCCGCGCGGTCGGCGTGCCCGTACACGCAGCCCTGACCTGGCCAGCCGGGCTCCGCCGGGCTTTCTCGAGGGCGGCTCAACAAGCTGGCTCCGGAGCAGGGCCTGGCAGGCGAACACGTGCTGGCATAGCGAAGTGGGTGCGGTTCGTCAATCTTGATGAGGTGCGTCCACTCACAGGGCGGTAGCGTTCGGGGGTCGAGAAAGGAACAGGGGGACAGGCGTGCGCGGTGGCCAAGGCAGGCTCGTAGCGGGCGTGACCCTCATCGGCCTGTTCGCCGCGGCGTGCGGTGCCTTGGACTCGGCGCCCGGTGACGAACCCATCACCGCAACAGCACCGGCGCCGACCGCCGCGACCGAGCCGGAACCCACGCCCACCCCGACCGAGCATCTCGAGGACACGCTGGTCTGGGGGCCGTGCGAGGGCGACGAGCCCGACAGCCGCTACGAGTGTGCGACGCTCGCGGTGCCGCTCGACCACGCCGTCCCGGACGGCCGACACATCGACCTCGCCGTCGTGCGGCTGCCGGCCCCGCCGGCGGCCGACCGCATCGGCGCGCTCGTGGTCAACCCCGGGGGGCCGGGGGTGTCGGGCGTCGACTTCGTCCGGATGGCCGCGGTCGAGGCCTTCCCCGCCGAGGTGCGCACCCGCTTCGACATCGTCGGCTTTGACCCGCGCGGCGTCGGCGCGAGCGAGGCGATCGCCTGTGCGACGCGTTCGGACGAGCTGTTCCGGCTCGACTTCGAGCCCGGCAGCCCGGGGGAGTGGGCCGCGCTCACCGAGGCGTTCCGCGCGTTCGCGGACGGCTGCGCCGAGCGCAGCGGCGACTTGCTCGCGCACGTGGCCACCGACGCCGTCGTCGCCGACCTCGACCTGCTGCGGGAGGCCCTCGGCGAGCCACAGCTGACCTATCTGGGGTTCTCCTACGGCAC
>SKPY01000225.1 GCA_007119305.1 Nitriliruptorales bacterium | reverse complement strand
TGGCCCGCAGGCGGCGGGTGCTGCCGGGCGCGCTCGCGCAGGCCTCCTGGGCGCTGTGGCGCGCCTCCCCGTCCGCGTGGGAGCGCGTGATGGTGCAGCGGCTCGCCGGCAGCGGCCGGGGTGACCGACCGGGCCGCTGACCGGCTGAAGCCGGCGCACAGGCGCTGTCGGGCTGACGTGCGGCGGCTACGATGCCCCGCATGGTGCAGCCGGACTCCCGCATGGCCCGGTCGGTCAAGGCCTACGACGCCCATGCTGAGGCCTACCAGGGGGCGTGGTGCGAGCGGCGGCTGGTCGATGCGGCGCGCCAGTTCGGGGTGCTCGCCGGGCGCGGCACGGTCGTGCTCGACGTCGCGTGCGGCCCGGCGCTGGACGTGCGCCTGCTGCGGGACCAGGGGCTCCGGGCGGCCGCGGGTGACCTGTCGTGGGAGTGCATGCGCGTCGGCAAGACCCTGCATCCGAAGGGCGCGCTGGCGCAGTGGGACTTCCGCCAGCTGCCCTTCCGGGACGCGACGTTCCACGGTGTGTGGGCCCCGGCGGCGCTTCAGCACCTGCCGCGCAACGGCATCCGCCCCGCGTTGCGCGAGCTCCGGCGCGTCCAGCGGCGCGGCCCGATCTTCGTGACGTTCCCGGAAGGCGACGCCGAGCTCGAGCCCTTCGACGAGCCGCCCGTGGGCGAGGTCTTCGTGACGAGGGTCAGCCCCGACGAGGTGAAGGCCCTGCTGCTCGCAACCGGCTACGAGCAGGTCGAGGTGGAGACCCGGCCGGACCTGCTCCAGCGGCCCGGAGTGGCCTGGGTGCACGGCTGGGGGCGCCTCCCAGAGGCGTGAAGGCAACCCAAGCGCCAGCGCCGCGGTCGCATGCTCCGTCCATCGGGTTGTGGCGGTCGCGCCAGCGACCGTCATGGTGCTGACACGTGAACGCCGCTCAGGCCATGAGGGCCGCGCTGACGGGCCGGGCGCGGGCACGCAGCTGCGCGTCGGCCCGACCGGTCGCAAGCCGCAGGTCGCGTGGGCGTGGCTCGGGGTGCTCCCGGCTCGAGGCGGCTGCGAAGGCGGGAGCGCGCCCCAGGCGAGCAGCGACGAGCAGCCCGAGCGTGTAGCGGCTGACGGCCTCCGGGCCGGCGAGGTGCCACGTACCGGCACGGGCTTCGGCCGGCAGCCTCACGAGCTCCCACAGCATGGCTACGAGGTCCGCAGGCGCGATGGGGCAGCGCAGCTCGTCGGTGAACAGCCGCAGCGTCTCCCCGCGCTCGAGGCCCTCGGCGACCCACCGGCTCGTCGCATCGAGGGGGGCGGCTTGGACGAGCAGGGAGGTGCGCACGACGCTGGCGTCCGGCAGGGTGGTGCGCACCGCCTCCTCGGCCCGGGCCTTCCAGCGCCCGTAGGCCGTCAGCGGCGCCGGTGGCGCGTCCTCCGCGTAGGGAGCACGCTCACCGTCGAACACGACGTCGCTCGACAGGTGCACGAGGCCGACCACGTGGCGGGCGCAGGCGGCGGCGACCGCGGCGGTCGCTTCGACGATGTCGCGCTCACCGGTGTCCTTGCGGTAGGCCGTGTGCACGACCAGCTCGGGCGCGACGTCGGCGACGAGCGCCTCCGTGGCGGCGGCGTCGGCCAGGTCGACGGCGTGGACGGTGACGCCGGCGCCGTGGACCTGGCGCCGGCTGCGGGTGGCGTGCACCTCGACGTGGGCTGGTGCCGAGCCCAGCAGCGCCCGCCCGAGCAAGCCGGCGGCACCGGTCACGAGCACCCTCATGGCTGCGCTGCTCCTCCGTCGACGACGGGCCGATCCTAGGCGCTCGTGGCCTGCCCGCCGCCGTCCAGACGGGTGCTAGAAGAGCCCGAACTGCACGAAGGCGGAGGCGAAGATCAGCGACACGATGGTCATCACCTTGATGAGGATGTTCATCGCGGGGCCGCTCGTGTCCTTGAACGGGTCGCCGACCGTATCGCCGACGACGGCGGCCTTGTGCGGGTCGGAGCCCTTGCCACCGTGGTTGCCGGCCTCGATGTACTTCTTCGCGTTGTCCCAGGCGCCGCCGGCGTTGGCCATGAAGATCGCGATCGCGAACCCGGTGACGAGGGCGCCGGCGAGGAAGCCGCCGAGGGCGTTCAGGGAGATGAACCCGATGACGAGCGGGACGACGACCGCGAGCGAGCCC
This sequence comes from Nitriliruptorales bacterium, assembly GCA_007119305.1. GTDB lineage: Bacteria > Actinomycetota > Nitriliruptoria > Euzebyales > Egibacteraceae > SKPY01. The sequence continues at coordinate 8,595 of SKPY01000225.1, read as the reverse complement.
GGCACGACCATCTCCTTCAGCGCCGCTGCGGTGGAGATGTCGACGCACTTGGCGTACTCCGGCACCACGCCCTCCTTGCCCTCGCGCAGGCCGGGGATGTCGCGGAACTGGCGGCGCACCTCCTCGATCATCTTGTTCGCCGCCCGCCCCACGGCGTTGATCGTGAGGGCCGCGAACAGGAACGGCACCATCGCGCCGAGGAACAGGCCGACGAACGCGTCGACCTCGGTGATGTCGAACGACAGCGCGAAGTCGGGCACTCCCTGCGCGGCGGCCTCGGCGATGACGGCCTGCTCGAAGGCCCGGAACAGAGCGAGGGCCGTCACGGCCGCGGACCCGATCGCGAAGCCCTTCGCGACCGCTGCCATCGTGTTGCCGAGCGAGTCGAGCGAGTCGGTGACCTCGCGCACCTCCGGCGGCAGGTGGGCCATCTCGGCGATGCCCCCGGCGTTGTCGGCGATCGGCCCGTAGGCGTCGGTGGACACCACGATGCCGAGGGTGGCGAGCATGCCGACGGCGGTCAGCGCGATGCCGTAGATGCCGCTGTCGCCCAGGTCCGGCGCGGCGAACTGGGCGGCGAAGAACGACACGCCGATCGCGATGACGATCGTGAGGACCGCCCCACCGACCGACAGCATGCCGGTGGCGATGCCGCCGAGGATGTTCGTCGCGGTGCCGGTCTCGCTCGCGGCGGCGATGTCCTTGACCGGCTTGTAGTGGTCGGACGTGTAGTACTCGCAGATGAAGCCGATGATGAGGCCGGCGAGCAGGCCGGCAACGACGGCGATGGGGAAGCCCCACCAGTTGTCGACCTCGGCGACGTCGCCGAAGAACAGCCAGCCGAACACGAAGGCCAGCACGATCATGAGCGCGGCGGCGACCTTGGTCCCGCGGTTCAGCGCCTTCGACAGCTCCTTCGTGGAGATGTCCTGCTTCGCCCGCACGGTGAAGGCGCCGAGGATCGCCGCGACCATCCCGAACGCGGCGACCGCCAGCGGGAAGAGCAGGGCCGGGCCCTGGAAGTCGGTGTCGATGAAGGCGAAGCCCGCTAGCGCGATGGGGGCGATGATCGACCCCGCGTAGGACTCGAACAGGTCGGCGCCCATGCCGGCGACGTCGCCGACGTTGTCGCCGACGTTGTCCGCGATCGTGGCCGGGTTGCGGGGGTCGTCCTCGGGGATGCCCGCCTCGACCTTGCCGACGAGGTCCGCTCCCACGTCGGCGGCCTTCGTGTAGATCCCCCCGCCGATACGGGCGAACAGCGCGATCGAGGACGCGCCGAGGGTGAACGCCGTGACGATCTGGAAGCCGTCGGGCAGCTCGAGCACCTGGACGAACAGGATGTAGGACAGCGCCACGCCGAGCAGCGACAGGCCGGCCACGGAGAAGCCCATCACCGCACCGCCCCGGAAGGCGAGCGGCAGCGCGACGGCCGGCCCGCTCTGCGCCGCCTGGGTGACGCGGGCGTTGGCCATCGTCGCGACCGTCATGCCGATGAACCCCGCCAGCGCGGAGAACATCGCGCCGGCGATGTAGGCAAGCGCCCCCCAGGGCCGGCCCCAGGGGAGCAGGGCGAAGATGATGACGGCGAGGATGACGACGAAGACCGCCACCCACTGGTACTCCCGGCGCAAGAACGCACGGGCACCGGCCTGGATGGCGCCCATGAGCTGCACCATCCGCTCGTTGCCCGGATCCGCCTTCTTCACCACCGAGTAGAAGTAGCCGGCGAGGGCGAGGCCGGCGACGGCTGTGAGGGCGGCAACCGCGGGTGCTGCGTCCATCTGCACTCCGTTTGCAGGTCAGGCGACAGGGCTGTGGGAACTCCGGGGCGTGCCGCACCGCATGCGACGCGAAGGGTGGGTTGTGCGCGTGGGCGCGCGCGACCGCGGCGCACGATGCGGGACCGCGCCAGGAGTATAGGGAGCCCGGCCGCGCGGCTCCAAACCGCACGGGAGGTCGCTAGCCTGTCGAACGATGCGCAGACTGCGACTGGGAATCGACCTCGACGGGGTGGTGGCCGACTTCAACGCCGGGTGGATCCGCCGCTACAACGACGAGTTCTCGGCGCGCCTCCACCCCGCCCAGGTGACCCACTGGGAAGGGGTCACCCCGCTCACCCACTTCGCGGACATGGAGGAGTTCTGGTCCTGGGCCCGTGGGGCGGACGAGGCCACACCCAGCGTCTTCCGCCACCTGCCGCTCTACGACGGCTCCGTGCCCGTGCTGCGCGCGCTGGCGCGCCACCACCGGCTCGTCATCATCAGCTCGAAGCCGGACTGGGCCATCCCCGACACGCTGGAGTGGCTCGCCGAGCACCGCATCCCGTCGCGCGAGATCCACTTCGTGTGGGACAAGGCCAGCGTGGACTGCGACGTCTACCTTGAGGACGCCCCCCACAACCTCGAGGCCCTCGTGGCGGCTCACCCCGAGCGCACGGTGTGCCGCATGGTCCGCGCCTGGAACGACCCGGTGGCGGGCGCCGTCGACGTGCACGGCTGGCAGGAGTTCGCCGCCGCCGTCCGCGAGGTCTCCGAGGCGGCGCCGTGAGCGCTCCACTGGCCAGGGTGACCCGCGCCGACCGGGAAGCCGCCGAGGACGCGCTCGCGCCGCTGGCCACCCGCTCGGCGCGGTCGCAGGGGCGCAAGCGCCCCGAGGAGCCTGATGCGTACCGGACGGCCTTCGAACGCGACCGCGACCGCATCCTGCACTCGAAGGCGTTCCGCCGCTTGAAGCACAAGACCCAGGTGTTCTTGAACCCCGAGGGCGACCACTACGTCACCCGTCTCACGCACGCGTTGCAGGTGACCCAGGTCGCCCGCGCCCTCGCAAAGGCCCTAGGCCTGAACGAGGTCCTCGCGGAGGCGATCGCGCTCGGCCACGACGTCGGCCACACGCCCTTCGGGCACACCGGCGAGGACGCGCTCGAGCCGTACTTCGCGCAGGGCTGGCACCACGCGGCGCAGGGGGTGCGCATCTACGAGGTGCTCGAGGACTGCAACCTCACCTGGGAGGTCCGCGACGGCATCCGCGCGCACACCTGGAAGATCGAGCCCCCTCCGGCCACACCCGAGGGCCTGTGCGTGCGCTTCGCCGATCGCATCGCCTACCTCACCCACGACGCCCTCGACGCGCTCCGTGCCGGCGTGCTCGCGCCGGGTGACCTGCCGGCTGCGGCGCGCAAGCACCTCGGCGCGCCCGGCACCCAGTGGATCGGGCGGATGATCCACGCGGTGGTCGAGCACTCCGCCGCGCGCGGCGCGGTCGCGATGGCCCCCGAGACGCTGGCGGTGATGCGCGAGCTGCGCGCGTTCATGTTCGAGCGCGTCTACCAGGCGGGCGAGAACGCGCAGCGCAAGGGGGCGGCGATCGCGGTGATCCGCCAGCTGATGGATCACCACCTGGCCCACCCCGAGCAGATCCCCGCGACCTACCGCGACACCGACGCGGACATCACCACGCAGGCGGCCGACTACGTCGCCGGCATGACCGACCGGTTCGCCCTGGCCACGCACGACGCGCTCGTGCGCCCGCGGCTGTTCGACGTGCCGCCGCTGCCGGGTGACCCGCGCCCGGGCACCGGGATCCCGTAGCGCACCGCACCCCCGGCGCCGAGCGCCCCGGGGTTGGGAGCACCGCACGGCGCCCAGCGCCCGCTGCTGCTCCCAACCCCCACGGCGCGTGCGCCCAGCGCACGCCCCGTTGGAGGCTCCAGCCCCGAAGGGGCTGCGTGCAGCGGGGTTGCGGCAGATCCGTGCAGGACCGTTACTGTGGTGCCGCGTCGCGGGAACATCTCGCAGGGTCCGGCGTGTTCCACGCTGGGCCGTCCGCCCATCAACGCACCAGCACCTCATGGCTACAAACCTCGTCATCGTGGAGTCGCCGACCAAGGCGAAGACCATCGAGAAGTACCTCGGGCCTGACTACAAGGTCATGGCCTCGGTGGGGCACGTCCGCGATCTGCCCCGCAGCGACTTCGCGGTGGAGATCGACAACGGCGACGCGCGCCTCGTGTACGAGATCCCCAAAGGGGCGCAGAAGGTCGTCAGCGCGATCAGGAAGGCGGCCAGGGGCGCCGAGCACGTCTTCCTCGCCACCGACCTCGACCGCGAGGGCGAGGCCATCGCCTGGCACGTCGCGGAGGTGGCGGGCATCGATCCGGGGGAGGAGAACCGGGTGGTCTTCACCGAGATCACCCGCGATGCGATCGTGGCGGCCTTCGCCGAGCCCCGGGCGATCGACGGCAACCTGGTGGATGCACAGCAGGCCCGCCGGGCCGTCGACCGGATCGTGGGCTACCGGCTGTCGCCGACGCTGTGGCGCAACGTCGCCAGTGGCATCTCGGCCGGCCGGGTCCAGTCCGTCGCGCTCCGGCTGATCTGTGACCGCGAAGACGAGATCCGGCGCTTCGTCCCCCAGGAGTACTGGTCGCTGCACGGGGACTTCACGCGGGCCACGAAGCACTTCCAGGCCGACCTGCACGCGGTCGACGACCAGCGCGTCACCGACCCGAAGGGCTACGACGAGCGGGCCGCGAAGGGCACCGACGGCCGCTATCTCGTCGTCAGGGACGAGGCGGCCGCGAACGCGCTGATCGAGCGCAGCCGCGCGGTGGACGCCTGGACGGTCACCGACGTCACCCGGCGGGAGCGCAAGCGCAACCCCGCGCCGCCGTTCACCACCTCGACCCTGCAGCAGGAGGCCGAGCGCAAGCTCGGGTTCAACGCAGGACGCACGATGCGGGTCGCCCAGCAGCTGTACGAGGGCATCGCCGTGGGCGAGGAGGGGCCCGTGGGCCTCATCACCTACATGCGCACGGACTCGATCAACCTGTCGAACCAGGCGCTCGCCGAGATCGCCGGGCTGGTGCGCACCGACTACGGGCAGCGCTACACGCTGGACGCCCCGCGGCGGTACCCGGGACGCAGCCGGGGAGCACAGGAGGCGCACGAGGCGATCCGCCCGACGAGCGTGCTGCGCCGACCGCGCGCGGTCGCTCGCTACCTCGACGCTGACCAGCGGGCCCTCTACGAGCTCATCTGGAAGCGGACGGTGGCCACCCAGATGGCTCCGGCGGTCTTCGACACGGTCCGGGCCGACATCGTCGGCGAGGACGCAGGCGGCACCCTGACCTACCGCGCCACCGGCCAGGTCATGAAGTTCGACGGCTTCATCTCCGTCTACATCGAGGGCCGCGACGACGACGATGACGATGATGCGGTCGTGGCCGAGCTGCCCGACCTCGCCGACGGTCAGTCGCTCGCGCTCGCAGACGTCACCGGCGAGCAGCACTTCACGCAGCCGCCGCCCCGCTACACGGGTGCCACGCTGGTCAAGGAGCTCGAGGCCGACGGGATCGGTCGCCCCTCGACCTACGCCTCGATCATCCAGACGTTGCTCAACCGGGAGTACGTCCGTCTGGAGGGACGCCGCTTCGTGCCGACCCCCCTCGGGGAGGTCGTCACGGCCTATCTGAAGCAGCACTTCTCCGAGGTCGTCGACGTGTTGTTCACCGCGCGCATGGAGGACGAGCTCGACGAGATCGCGGCCGGCGAGCAGGCGTGGGGCCCGGTGGTCTCGGAGTTCCTGCACGAGGTCGATGAGTGGATCGCCGAGCGCAAGCCCGAACGGCCGCGCATCCCCATCGAGGACGCCGAGTGCCCGGACTGCGGTGGGGCGATGGAGAAGGTGTTCTCCGGCAAGTCGCGGCAGTGGTTCGCCTCCTGCGCGCGCTGGCCGGACTGCAAGGGCACGCTGCCGCTCGACGAGTACGGCAACGTGACCACGGTCGCGGAGCTCCAGCCCGACGAGACTGTGCGCTGCCCCGAGTGCGGGAAGGCGATGCTCCGTCGCGATGGCCGCTTCGGCCCGTTCTACGGGTGCCAGGACTACCCCAAGTGCAAGGGGATCGCCAACGTGGAGCTGCGCATCGGCTTCGCCTGCCCGAAGTGCAAGCAGCGCACGCCGGGCGAGGGGCCCACCGACGGCGAGCTCGTCGAGCGCAAGAGCCGCTACGGCAAGCCGTTCTACGGCTGCAACCGCTACCCGGACTGCGACTTCGCGCTGTGGACCGTCCCGCTCGCGCAGCCCTGCCCCAGCTGCGGCGGCCCGCTGAAGCCGCCCCGCAAGAACGCGAAGAACCCCACGGGCATCTGCGCGGCGTGCGAGGAGCGGGTGGCCCTCGACGACCCCGATCCGCCCCGGGTCGAGCCCGTCGAGTGGGTGCCGCGCACGGAGGGCGCCCCGAGCACGTAGGGGGCCGGTCGGTGGCGGCGCCGGCTGCGCTTCCGGGCGCCCCCGGGTAGGCGGGAATAGGCTGGAGCGCGCAGGGCCTGCACCGCGCAGGCGTACGAGAGGGCCAGCCATCACCGCCGAGCGCGAGCCCACCGGTCCTCACAAGCCGGTCGACGACGAGGCCGTGGACCAGCTGGTCCGCGGCCAGCGCCGCATGTCCGCCTACCGGTCCCTGCTGCGCAACCGCAACTACCGCTGGTGGTTCGGCACCGCCTTCTTCGCGGGGCTCGCGGACTGGACGGGCCTGGTCGCGCTCCAGGTGCTCGTCACTACGCTGACCGAGCCGGGCTCACGGCTGTCGCTGTTCGCGCTCGGGGGCGTGATGATGGCGCGCCTCGTCCCGAGCCTGCTGCTCGGGCCGGTCGCCGGCGTCGTCGCGGACCGCTACGACCGCAAGCGCCTGATGGTCGTCACGAACCTCGTGCGGGGGGTGCTGTACATCGCGGTGGCGACGACCGGAAGCCTCGTCAGCCTCTTCGCGCTCGTGTTCATCGTCGAGACGATGTCGCTGCTGTACCTGTCCAGCAAGGACGCCTCGTTGCCCGGCATCGTGCGCCGCGACAGCCTGACCCAGGCCAACCAGCTGAACCTCCTCGTCACCTACGGCACGCTGCCGCTCGGCGCGCTCGCGGCGAGCCTGATGATCCCCGTCTCGAACGCCCTGCGGGCGGCAGGCCTGACGCAGGCGACCCCTCCGCTGATCGCCCTGCTGCTGTCCGCCCTCGCGTTCATGATCGCGGGGATGCTGCTCACCCGGGTGACGCTGCCGGCCCACGGGCGGCAAGCCAGCCAGGCCGAGAGCCCCGACGGGGCGGGCGTGCTCGCAGAGCTGCGGGAGGGCCTGCGCTTCATCCGCGACCTCCCGCTGATCCGCTCGCTCATCCTCGGGGTGGTCGGGGTGTTCTTCTCCGGCGGCGTCGTGATCACCCTCGGGCCGGCCTTCGTCGGCACCGCACTGGGCGGGGCCGGACCAGAGTGGTTCACGATGATGACGGTGGTCGGCATCGGCCTCGTGCTGGGCCTGGGGCTCGTGCCGGTCGTCCTCCGCGTGATCCGCAAGGAGAAGGCCTTCCCGCTGGCCCTGGCGCTGACCGCCCTGCTGGCCGGCGTCATGGCGACGGTCTCGAGCTTCGAGTGGGCGCTCGTGCTCGCCGGCGGGCTCGGCGCGTGTGTGGGGTTCAGCTTCGTGCTCGGCTACACGCTGCTGCACGAGTACACCGACGACAACGTGCGCGCCCGCACCTTCGCCACCTTCTACACCGTCACGCGGATCTCGATGTTCACCGCGCTGGGGGTCACCCCGTTCGTCGCCGGCGCGGTCGGCCGCGGGGCCATCATCCTGGGCGACTGGCAGTTCATCATGTCAGGCATCAGGCTCACGATCCTCGCCGCTGCCGTGTTCGCCCTGTTCAGCGCCTGGACTGCCGGCCGGGGGATGTTCGCCGCGTTGCGCACTGTCGAGCCAGCGCCGGAGGTGCGGCTGAAGGGCGGGGTCGCAGCGCCGCCGCGCGCAGGCCTGTTCGTCGCGTTCGAGGGCGTCGAGGGGGCGGGCAAGTCCACGCAGGTCGACCGTCTCGCCGAGCAGCTGCGCCGCGAGGGCCACGAGGTCGTCGTGACCCGTGAACCTGGTGGTGCGCCCGTCGCCGAGCGCATCCGCGGGTTGCTGCTTGACCCCAACAGCGCAGGCCTCGACGCCCGGACCGAGGCGCTGCTGTACGCAGCCGCGCGGGTGGAGCACGTGCAGCACGTCATCATGCCGGCCCTGGAAGAGGGCAAGGTCGTGGTGTGCGACCGCTTCATCGACTCGTCGCTCGCCTACCAGGGCTATGCCCGGGGGCTGGGCGTCGACGAGGTGTTCGAGATCAACCGCTGGGCCGTCGGGGGGCTGCTGCCCGACGTGGTCATCCTGCTCTACCTGGACGCGGAGGAGGGCCTGCGACGGGTCGCCGAACGCGCCCGCGCCCGCGAGCCCAGACACCTGCGGCCCGCCGACGGCGGAGGCTGGGAGGAGACGGGCGATCGCATCGAGCAGGAGGACCTCGCATTCCACCAGAGCGTCGCGCGGGGGTTCGTGCGGCTCGCCAAGCGGGACCGGCGGCGGTTCCGGATCGTCGCTGCGGACGCCGAACCCGACACGATCGCCCGCCAGGTCCGCATGGAGCTCCACGACTGGCTCCCGCTCACCGAGGACACGCCCGGCCTGGGCGGGCGCAAGCGGGCGCCCGACCAGCGGGGCACCCGGCCGGAGGCCGCGGGGTGAGTGCCGCCGTCCGCGCCCTGTGGGACGTGCCCGGCCAGGCC
>SKPY01000144.1 GCA_007119305.1 Nitriliruptorales bacterium | reverse complement strand
TCCAGCCGGTGCCAGGGTCGTCGCGAGCGGAGCGGGGACGGACGACGAGCTCGAGGCTGCGCTCGCCGCCCTCCGGGATCCGGGGTTCCCAGACGATCGCCGTGCCCGTCACGCGCACGTCGTCCCCGACCGCCTCCACGGACACCGACACCTGCTCGTCGCCCGCCCACAGGCGCTGCGCCGCGACGGTGAGCTCCGCCGGGAGCGGGGGCGGTGCGGCCTGCCTCAGGGTGAGCAGGTCCGCGAAGTCGACCGCCAGGGTGAGCGCGAGGCGGTAGCCGGACGGAGCGCCGGCGAACCGGCGCACGGTGAAGCGCTCACGGACCTCCCCGGCGACCGTGCGGGTCCGCAGCAGCACCGCGGAGGGGCTGCCGCGACCGTCGCTCGCGACCGCGTACACCCAGCGCGCAACCGCGGCGCCCTCGCGCTCGGCACCGAGCAGGTCGGGCGCCCGGCCGTCGACCTCGACGTCGAGCTGCGAGAGGACCCGCACGTCCCGGTGGAAGAGCCCTGCGGGCCGGCTGGGGTCGATGGCGCCGCGCGCATCGGAGACGCAGAAGGTCGCCCCGCGCACGAGGGTGACGCCCTCGCCGTCGGCGGGAAGGCTCACGAAGCACTCCTTGCGGTCGCTGCGGCTAGCCCTTCACCCCCGGACGCCGCGACGCCGTGGATGAAGTAGCGCTGGAAGATGAAGATAGATGCTCGCCACCGGGATCGTCTTGAGCAACGAGGCGCCGAGCAGGACCGGGTAGTCGAGCGCTTCGCCCTGCGCCCCGCGCAGCAGCGCCAGCCCGACGGGCAGCGTCCGCAGGTCCTGGTCGTTGGGCACGGCGATGAGCGGGTGCAGGAACTCGTTCCACGAGCCCTGGAAGGACAGGATCGTGAGGGCGATGAGCGTCGGGCGGCCAGGGGCAGCACGATCCGCCACGCTGGGAGCCCGTCAAGGACCTCTTCGGCCGTCCCGCGTCAGCTGCGCTCGGGCCCGTCGTCGGACACGATGACGAGGCCGACGGTGGCCGCCAGCGCAGCCGCGAGCTCGGGCAGCTGCGCCGGCTCCACCACCGCGCCGCGCAGGGCACCGGGGGCGCGCAGGTCCGCGAGGCGAGCCCCGCGCAGATCGACCGGCCCGTCGACGCGGGCCTGATCGAACGCCGTACGGGACAGGTCGCAGCCCGGCGTGCTGACCTCGTCCAGGTGCGCACCGGCGAAGTCCGCCTCACGCAGGTCGCACGCGCGAAAGCACACCCGGACCAGCTCCGCGAACCGCAGGGAGGCCAGATCCAGACGGCAGCCGTCGAACAGCACGTCGCGCAGCGACGCGCCGCCGAAGTCCGCCCCGGTGAGGCGACAACCGGCGAAGCGCACGCGCACGAAGGCCGCGTCGTCGGCCCGGAGCCCTGCGAGGTCGCTGTCGGCCGCAGCGACGTCGGTCAACGCGAGGTTCGGCAGGCGCGCGCCGTCAAGGACGCCACCGTCGACGACCACCCGTTCCACGCTGACCCACGACGCCGCGGCCCCGGCCAGGCTCGGCGTCTCGAGGCGCAGCGCCACGAGCTCGGTCTCGTCACCCAGCCCCGTGAGCCGACGCACGGGCAGGTCGGCGTCGACGCCCGGCGCGGCAGGCGCCCGGACGCGTCTCACGCGCGGCCACGCCCGGCGAGGGCCGGCACGAGCATCTCATCCGCGGTGAGGCTGCCGTGGTAGGCGATCAGTCGGGCTTCGACCTCGTGGTCCGGTGCGATGAACGCGCTCGGCGTGCGGGCCGCAAGCACCACGTCCCCGACCCGCCCGCGCACGGTGTGCTCCCCGCCGCTGCCGAGCCAGCCGTCGGCGAACAGCTCCTCGCGGTCGAACACCCAAGCGCGGTCCCCGTAGGTCTCGCGACAGGCTTGGGCGAGCTCGCGGGTCGCCCCGGGACGCGCGTGCAGCCCGCGGAAGCGCCCGTCGCCGCTGTACGCGGCGACGAGGGGCGCCACCGCGCCCAGCCCCACCTTCGCATCCGCCTCGACGTGCACCTGGCCGTGGTCGCTCGTGACGAGCAGGGCCGCCTCGGCCGGGATGACGGCGAGCAGGTCCCCCACGAGGCGGTCGGCGTAGGCGAGCTCCGCGGCGAAGAACCCGCTCGTCAGCCCGTAGCAGTGCGCGACCTTGTCGACCCCGTCGTAGTAGGCGTAGACGACGGGCTCGCCGCCTGCCGCGAGCCGGCGGACGTGCTCCACGAGCACGGCGGTCGTGCGCCAGCCCACGAAGGTCCCGCCGCGCAGATGGGCCTCGGAGAACCCGGAGCCGCGGAACTCCGCACGCGTCACGAGCTTCACGTCGTGCCCGTCGAAGGGCTGGTGCGGCTGGACGGCGGCCGGTTCCGGGGCCGTGCCGCCGCCCGTGATCTGCCACTGCAGCACGTTGAGCACGTCTCCGCCCACCCGCATGCGGTAGCCGAGGATGCCGTGCTCGGCCGGCGGCAGGCCCGTGGCGATCGAGGTCAGGGCTGCGCTCGTCGTCGACGGCGCACACGTGGTGATGGGGCCGCCGGCCAGGGCGCGCAGGTGCGGCAGCTGCTCGGGCCAGCGCTCGAGCGCGTGCCATCCGAGGCCGTCGAGGACGAGCACGACGACGGTGCGGGCGCCCTGCAGGGGCTCAGGCAGCCAGTCCGCGGGCGGCCCGGCCAGCAGACTCGGCAGGATGGCCCCCACCCAGGCACCGTCGTAGGCGGGACGGACGGGCTCCGCGCGGTCCGTGGTGGCGAGCACGCTAGCGCCGGAGCCAGACCCGGGCGGGCCGCCGGCTGGGCAGGGGGCGGGTGGCCTCCCACACGCGGCGCCACTCGGGCAGCGGCGGGCGCGCAC
>SKPY01000074.1 GCA_007119305.1 Nitriliruptorales bacterium | reverse complement strand
CGGAGCCGGCGCCACGCCCACAGCCCCAGCCCGAGCCGGATCCACGGCAGTCCCGAGCTGAGGCCCCGGCCGGTGCGCAGGCGGATGAGGCCCCGGCCGGTGCGCAGGCGGATGAGGCCCCGGCCGGTGCGCAGGCGGAGGACGCCGACCGCGCCGTCGTCGCGCCGGTCGACATCGACCTGGTGCGCCAGAGCTGGCCCGCGGTGCTCGAGCAGGCGAAGGCCACGAGCCGTCGCTTCCACGCGTTTCTCGTGCCGGGGCACCCGACGGCCGTGCGCGACGGGGAGCTCGTCATCGCGTTCGGCGTGAGCTCCGGCTTCCACGCGGAGCAGATCACCGGCGAGTGGCGGGAGGCGCTCGCCGGGATCCTCCAGCGCGTCCTCGGTGTCCCGCTGCGGGTGCGCTGCACCGTCGGCGATGCTGCCGCCGCGCCCGCCGGGCCGAGCGGCCTGGCCCACGCGCAGGACGACGAGCGCGAGGCCGCGGAGGTGCTCGACACCGAAGCGGCTGAGGCCGCCGGGGAGCTGCTCGACGACGACCAGGTGCACGAGCAGGCGCTCGAGACCCTGACCCGCGACCTCGACGCGCGCATCGTCGACGACGCCTGAGCCGTGCATGCGACCCAAGCACCAGCGCCGCGGTCGCATGCTCCGTCTACCCCGGTGGTGGCGGTCGCGCCAGCGACCGTCATGGAGCTGCTGAGCGCAGCGTGGCGGCGACCTCCGACCGCTACGCTTTGCGTTGAGCACGAGCGTGGAGAAGCCATGGCGAACATGAACCAGATGATGCGGCAGGCCCAGGCCATGCAGCGCAAGATGGCCAAGGCGCAGGAGGAGCTCGCCGAACGGGAGGTCACCGGCTCGGCGGGCGGCGGCGTGGTCACGGCCACGGCGACCGGTTCCGGGGAGCTCAAGGGCATCGAGATCGATCCTGACGTGGTCGATCCCGAGGACGTCGAGATGCTCCAGGACATGGTCACCGCGGCGGTGAACGAGGCCTTGCGCGCCGCGAAGGAGCTCGAGACCGAGCTCATGGGCGACATCGCCGGCGGGCTCGGCCTGCCGCCGGGGCTCGTCTAGCCGCACATGTACGAAGGCCCGGTCCAGGACCTCATCGAGGAGTTCGGTCGCCTGCCCGGCGTCGGCCCGAAGAGCGCGCAGCGGCTCGCGTTCCACCTGCTCACGGTGGATGCTGCCGATGCCCAGCGTCTCGCCGAGGCGATCCTCACGGTGAAGGACAAGGTGCGGTTCTGCAGGCGCTGCTTCAACGTGTCCGAGGGCGAGGAGTGCCGCATCTGCCGGGACGCGCGCCGCGACGCGACGGCGCTGTGCGTCGTCGAGGAGCCCCGGGACGTCATGGCGATCGAACGGACGAACGAGTTCCGCGGGCGCTACCACGTGCTCGGCGGGGCCATCAGCCCGATCGACGGCGTCGGACCGGAGCAGCTGCGCGTCAAAGAGCTCGTCGCCCGGATCGGCGACGAGGGCATCACCGAGGTGGTGATCGCCACCAACCCGAACATCGAGGGGGAGGCGACCTCGAGCTACCTGACCCGCCTGCTGAAGGGCCTGACCACGCCGGACCACCCGCTGCGGGTCAGCCGCATCGCGAGCGGCCTGCCGGTCGGTGGCGACCTCGAGTACGCCGACGAGGTCACGCTCGGACGCGCGTTCGCCGGCCGTCGCGACCTCTGAGCCGCCGGCGCCGCGCGGTCAGCCGTCCTGCAACGGTGCAGCCGGCGGGCTCCACGCGCGGTCTCACACGGCGGGCACACCGGCAGCGACGGACGCTTCGGCGACGCTGCGCACCGCCTCGGACGCGGCGACGGTCGTCGTCGAGCCGGTGGCGCGCTCGGTGAGCTCGACCCGGCCCTCAGCGGCGTCGCGGCCCACCGTGATGCGCCACGGGAAGCCGATCAGCTCCGCGTCGGCGAACTTGACGCCGGGCCGGACGTCGCGGTCGTCCCACACGGCGTCGACCTTCGTGGCGGCGAGATCGTCGAGCACCTGCTCGGAGAGCGCCGCCTGTGTCGCATCGTCTGCGCGGACCGTGACCACCGCGACGGTGTGCGGCGCGACGGCCGTGGGCCAGGCGATGCCGGCAGCGTCGTGGTGCTGCTCGACGAGCGCGGCGGCGAGCCGGTCCACGCCGAGGCCGAACGAGCCCAGCCACACGGGCCGCTCGACACCGTCCGCACCGGCGACCGTGAGGCCGAGCGCGGCGGCGAAGCGCGTGCCGAGGACACCGCCGTGCCCGACGGCGATGCCGGGCGTCAGCGTGAGCGTGCCGCCGTCGGGGGCGGGGTCGCCGTCGGTCACCCGGTCGAGGTCGGCGAGCGCCGGCAGGTCGACGTCACGGCCCCACCACACGTCGCGCAGGTGCGCGTCGTCGGCGTTCGCCCCGCACACGAACCCGGCCACGTCGGCGATGGCGTGGTCGCCGAGCACCCGCACCTCGCGCGGCAGGCCGACCGGGCCGGCATAGCCGGGCTCGGCGCCGGTGGTCGCACGGATCGTCGCCGGGTCGGCCAGCCCCACCTCGGACGCGCCGAGCGCGCGGGCGAGCTTGCCCTCGTCGATGAAGCGGTCGCCGCGGCACAGCGCGGCGACCACCTGGGACCCCCCGCCGGTCAGGGCCAGGTACAGCAGCGTCTTGAGCATCCGTGCAGGCGGCACGTCGTCCACGAACGGCGTCAGCGCCTCCAGCGTGGTCGCGCCGGGGGTCTCGACCCGGCTGAGCGGGCGCTGCTCCGGCGCTGCGGGCGGCTCGAGCGCCGCGCGGGCCACGGCGGTGTGCGCGCAGTAGCCGCCCGCGTCGCTGACGGCCAGGAGCTCCTCGCCGACGGCGGCCGG
>SKPY01000527.1 GCA_007119305.1 Nitriliruptorales bacterium | reverse complement strand
GCGGCACGGACGACGACCTCGATGCGCTCGCGGCCCGGGACCGGCGTGTCGACGCCATCTACGAGGACCTCCTCGCCTACCTCGGTGCGATCGGTCAGCACGAGCTGACCCGGGCGCAGGGCCGCGAGCTGTTCACGCTCATCGCGTTCGCCAACGACCTCGAGTCCATCGGCGACGTCATCGAGATCAACCTCGTGCAGTGCGGCAAGAGCCGGCTCGCCGAAGGCGTGCTGCCAAGCGGCGCGACCTCGGAGGCCGTCGCCGGCTTCCACGCCACGGTGGTGGACCGGCTCCGGCAGACCCTTGCGGCCCTCGAGACCCGGGACCGCGAGCTCGCCGACGAGATCGTCACCTCCAAGCGCGCGGTCGCCGCGCAGCGGGACGAGGTGATCGCCCACCTCGCCACGCGGCTGCGCGCCGATGCCCCCAACCGGGTGCGCTCCTACGAGCGGGAGATGGAGCTCGTCGGGCACCTCCAGCGCATCGCGGGGCTCACGCGCCACATCGCCCGCACACTGCGCGACGCCCTCCCCGAGGCACACGACACGTCCCCCGAGCCGCACGACACCGCCCAGGCGCCTCCGCCCCGCCTGCAGGCCCCCCGGTGGTCGCGGCCCCGCCGACCACCCGATCCGGACACCGACTCGACTGCGCCGCCCACGCGCTCCGTGCGCTGAAGGCGCTCCACGGGCCCCCGGCACCGGGGCCCGGTGAGGCCGCCAGGCGGCTGGTCAGCACGTGTCACTCGCAGACCTGTGCGGTGACGCGTTCCTGATGGGCGCGTTGCTCCGGGGTCCACCACGTGCGGATGTGGGCGAGGATCGCGCGCACGTCGTCCTCGTCGAGCTCGTTCGCGAAGCCCGGCATCGGCGGGACGTCGTCTGGCAGCCCCGGCCGTTCGGGCAGGCCCTGCAGCGTCATCGCGATCAGCTCGCAGTCGCCGTGATGCCAGGTGTGGCCCTGCGCGTTGTGCGGCGGTGGCACGTCGGCGATGTCGCCGCCGGTCGCGCCCCCGTGGCAGTCGATGCAGTGCGTGTCGTACAGCGCCTCGCCGTGCGCGACCTGCGCCTGCCGCTCAGGCGCGGCATCCCGTCCCGCGCAGCCCGCCAGCAGCGCGAGCACGACCACCACCCACGCCAGCACCGGCCGGACGCTGCTCCACATGCCGCCCATCGTGCCCGGAATCTTGCAGCTACGCCGACAGCCTCGACCCCGACGAGTATCCGGATCACCGGAGCAACCCGGCACCTCATGCGGGGCTACCTTGGGAGCACGCGCGTCCCAACCTGCCCGGAGTTCGACCATGGCCAGCACCGACCACCCCGACGCCGTCTCGGTGTCGCAGGCGGACCCTGCGCCTGCCCGCAGCAGGACGACGCCGGCGCTCGGGCTCGCCGTGGCTGTCGTGCTCGCGTTCGGCCTCATGCTGTACGCCACCGGCGGCAGCGACGAGCGGCCTGCGGCGGAGCCCGGTGGCGGGGACCAGGGCACCCCGACGCTCGGTGCTGCGGACGCGCCGGTGGTCGTCACCGAGTTCAGCGACTTCCGCTGCCCGTACTGCCAGCGCCACGCCCAGCAGGTCAAGCCGCAGATCGTGGCGGCCTACGTCGACACCGGCGTCGTCCGCTACGAGTGGCGGGACCTGCCGCTGCAGGGCGACGCGTCGGTCGCCGCCGCGCTCGCCGCCCGCGCCGCGCAGGAGCAGGGACGCTTCTGGGACTACCACGCGGGGCTCTTCGAGCGCCGTGACGAGGGCTTCACCCTCGACAGCCTCACCCGGCTCGCCGCCGACCTCGGCCTCGACACCGAGCAGTTCACCGCCGCGCTGTCCGACGGCCGGCACGAGGCGCTGGTCCGAGCCGACTTCGAGGAGGGCCGCGACCTCGGGCTGACCGGCACGCCCTCGTTCCTCATCAACGGCCGGCTCGTGGTCGGCGCGCAGCCCTACGAGGTCTTCGCCGAGGCGATCGAAGCCGCCCGGGCCGAGACCGACGGCGCGTGATGCTCGAGGTCGGCTACGTCGCCGCCTTCCTCGGCGGTGTCCTGTCGCTGCTGTCGCCGTGCAGCGCGTTGCTCCTGCCGGCGTTCTTCGCCTACGCCTTCCAGGATCCGTTCGCGCTCGTGCGCCGCACGGGCGTGTTCTACCTGGGTCTGGCGGCGTTGCTCGTGCCGCTCGGCCTCGGCGTGGGGGTGGTCAGCGACCTCCTCGTGGAGCGCCGCAGCACGCTCATCCTGGGCGCCGGGGTGGCCCTCATCGTGCTCGGCCTCGTGCAGCTGCTCGGCAAGGGTGCCGGGCTGGCGCCGCTGGCGCGCCTGCAGCAGCAGCTCGCCGGCGATCGTGCCGGGTCGGTGTTCCTGCTCGGTGCCACGTACGGGTTCGCCGGCTTCTGCTCGGGGCCGATCCTCGGGGCGGTGCTGACCGTGGCTGCGGTCTCGGGCAGCCCTGCGCACGGCGGGGCGCTGCTCGCGACCTACGCCCTGGGGATGGCCGCGCCCCTGCTCGGCCTCGCGCTCGCCTGGGACCGCCTCGGCCGCCAGCGCCGGCTGCTGCGCGGCCGCGAGGTGCGTGTGGGACGGGCCCGACTGCACACCACGAACCTGGCCGCCGGCGTGCTGTTCGTCGTCCTCGGCGTCACCTTCATCGCGACGGAGGGCACGGCCGGGCTCACCGGCCTGTACGGCAACGGTGCGACGGAGCTCGCGTTTCGGGCCAACGAGCGCATCATCGCGGGCACGGGGGCCGTGACGGACGCGCTCGTCGCGGTGGTCGTCGTGCTCGCCGCCGGGGGGCTCGCCTGGCGCCTGCGCCGCCGCCGGCGGGCGCAGACCACCGCCGACGCCGGGTAGCGGCG
>SKPY01000224.1 GCA_007119305.1 Nitriliruptorales bacterium | reverse complement strand
TGGTCGGGGAACCACCTGGGAAGAGCATGGACGCCTGCGGCGTTGTAATGCACAACCGCCCGCCTACGTGCGCCGCGTTGCGTGGCGGCGCCGTGCCGGTACGAGGAGTGAGGCCATGTTCAAGTCGATGAAGACGTGGGTGCTGCTCGTGTTCCTGTCGGGGCTGTTGCTGTTCGTGGGGCAGATGTCGACGCCCGACAGCAACGCCGGGCTGTTCATCGGGTTGGGCATCGCGCTGGCGATGAACATCGGCACGTACTGGTTCAGCGACAAGCTCGCGATCAAGATGGCGCGCGCCAAGCCGGCGGGCGAGCACGACTACCCCTGGTACCACCAGATGGTGGCCGATCTCGCGGCCCGGGCCGGCAAGCCGATGCCGCGGCTGTACGTGTCGCCGTCGCCGCAGCCGAACGCGTTCGCGACCGGGCGCAACCCCGCCCACGCGGCCGTATGCGTGAACCAGGGGCTCATCGACCTCCTCGACCGCGACGAGATGGAAGGCGTCCTCGCCCACGAGCTGTCGCACGTGTACAACCGCGACATCCTCATCGGCACCGTCGCGGCGACGATCGCGACCGCCGTCATGTTCGTGTCGCGGATCGGGCTGTTCTTCGGTGGCGGCCGTGACAGCAACGCGAACCCGATCGCCCACCTGCTCATCATCATCCTGGGGCCGATCGCGGCCATGCTCGTGCAGTTCGCGGTCACCCGCAGTCGCGAGACGCAGGCCGACGCGTCCGGCGCGGAGCTGTGCGGCAAGCCGCTTGCGCTCGCCAGCGCGCTCGCCAAGCTCGAGCGGGGCGGCAAGGCGCTCGCGCAGCGCGGCGTGGGGGGTACCCCCGCGGAGGCGAACAGCGCCTTCAGCTCGCTGTACATCTCGGCCCCGTTCGGTGGGCTCGGGCAGGCCGGCAAGCTGTTCCGGACCCACCCGCCTACGCAGGAGCGGGTGGCCAACCTCCAGCGCATCGCCCGCCGCATGGGCCAGATCGCCTAGCGCGTACCCCCGCCGGCCCGCGGGTATCCACAGCCTCAGCGCCGCCTGCGCTCACCGCGCGACGCCGGTGGCCTAGCGTCAGCCTGGTTGACCCCAGCGACCAGGCAGGTGAGCATGGACAGCGACGAGGCACGGCGCCATCGCCTGTTCCGCAAGCTGGAACAGGTGCTCGGCCCTGAGGAGGCGGCGACGGTCATGGAGCACCTCCACCCCCGACGGTGGGACGAACTGGCCACCAAGGCCGACATCGAGGGGCTGCGCAAGGCCACACAGTCCGACATCGAGGGGCTGCGCAAGGCCACGCAGTCCGACATCGAGGGGCTGCGCAAGGCCACGCAGTCCGACATCGAGGGGCTGCGCAAGGCCACGCAGTCCGACATCGAGGGCCTGCGGCACTGGACCGCCGAACGGTTCGCGGCAGAGCGCGACTGGACGGCGATGCGGTTCGCGGCGGAGCGCGACTGGGCCGCCGAGCGGTTCGCACGCCTCGACGCCCACGTCGATCGCTCCACGCAGGAGGTCCTCGCAACCGTGCGTGGCGAGATGAACCGCCTCATCACGACCCAGACACGCACGATCGTCTTCTCCCTCGTAGCCGCGCTCACCGCGAACACCGGCATCGTGCTGACCGTGTTCCGGTTCGGCTGACCCGGCAGCCCGGCTGCGGCGGGTAGGGGCCGGGCGCGCACTACTTGTAGTTCGTGAAGCGCAGCGGGAGGCCCTGGTCGTTGTTGCGCAGCAGCGCCTGGGTCTCCTGGAGCGCGTCCTTGGACTTCGACGAGATGCGCAGCTGGTCGCCCTGGATCGCGGGCGTCACCTTGAGCTTCGACGCTTTGATCTGCTTCACGAGCGCCTTCGCCTTGTCCGCCGGGATGCCGTTCAGGAACGAGACCTCGAGCCGGTAGAGCCCACCCCCACCGGGCTTCGGCTTATCGTGCTCGAGCGCCTTGAGGCTGACCTTGCGCTTCACGAGCTTGCTCTTGAACACGTCCAACGCGGCGTCGACGCGCTCCTCGGAGTTCGCGTTGATCACGACCTGGTCGCCCGACCAACCGATCGCGGCCTTCGTGTTCTTGAAGTCGTAGCGCTGGGCGATCTCCTTCGACGCCTGGTTGATCGCGTTGTCGACCTCCTGGCGGTCGGTCTCGACGACGACGTCGAAGCTGTTGTCGGCCATCGCGGTGCGCTCCTGTCTCGGGAGGCCTCATGCTACTCGCGGTCGCCGATCAGCTCTCGAGCGGGAGCACCCCCCGCAGCACGCTGTTGCCCGAGTGGGTCGGGTCGCCGTCGAACGGTTCGATCGACACGTCCACCACCGGATAGGCGGCCGGGTCGAACCCTGCCGGCAGCTCGTAGACCCGCCCCTCCTCGAGCGGGCCGAGGGAGATCATCCCGCTCACGTCGGTGTCGATCAGCCACAGCGCGTAGTAGCCGTCCGGGTCGGGCAGGTCCGGCGCTTCGACGACTAGGCGCAGGCGCTCGTCGACGGCGACGAGCTGCGCGGCCCCCGGCGTGACCTCCGCGAGCGCCTCGAGGCTCGTGTCGGCGATGAGCTCCTCGGCGGGGCGCTGCTGCTGCTGCCAGACGATGCCGCTCAGGACGAGCACCGTCATGACGGACGCTGCCACGGCAAGGGCCGTCGCCAGGCGTCCCCGCCGCCTGGCGCGCTCCGCCGGCCAGGCGACGACCGTGGCCTCGCTGGGGGGCTCGCCGGCGGTTGCCTCCGGTGGGCGCTCGGGCGCGGCGTGGCTGGGCTCGCCGGCGGTTGCCTCCGGTGGGGGCTCGGGCGCGTCGTGGCTGGGCTCGCCGGCGGTTGCCTCCGGTGGGGGCTCGGGCGCGTCGTGGCTGGGCTCGCCGGC
>SKPY01000375.1 GCA_007119305.1 Nitriliruptorales bacterium | reverse complement strand
GGCCAGCTTCGGCGTGGCCGCCCAGCGCGGCGCCGGCGGCGACCCCGACGTGCTGCTGCAGCGCGCCGACAACGCGCTGTACACCGCCAAGCACGCCGGCCGCAACCGGGTGGTGGTCGCCGCCGCGGAAGGGGACGCGCAGGCGGGGTGAGCGCCCTGCCGGTGCGCCGGCGTGTCCGCCGAGGTGGCCCGGGCGTGCTCTCGCGTTGCCCTGTTTGACGCCCGACCACGAGCGGCTCCCGAGACCAGCCTGTGTTAACGTGTACATCGTTACGAGTACACCCCGAAGAGCCGCAAGATGGCTCACAGCGGAACGAGGTCGAGCAGGGGTCCGTGAGGCCGAACGATCCAGCGGTTGATCGCGTGCCGCGTGACCGGGTGCTCTCGAGCTGGCGGCAGCAGCGGGCTGAGCTGGAGCGGCGGGGCTGAGCTGGAGCGGCGCGCGGCCGCTACGGTCCCTACGGCTGCACTCGGCAGCCCGGTCCAATACCTCGCTCGAGCGCTCTCGAGCTCAGCGGGTAGGGCGCAACTCGGGCGTCGCCGTTGAAGATCACGGACAGCGAGGGATCAGCGGCAGCCGGGTCTGTGGGTAGTGAGACCCGCAGCAACATGCAGTATCCGCTCATACCTCAGCTTGTCGGATTGGATCTGGACTTCCCCCCGGCGGGTCAACTGACCTATTGCGGTTGCGGGGACGGCGCGGGAGACTCCGGGTGGTGCGGGCTCTTGAGGTCGCGGACCAGCGGGGTCCGCGGCGGCCCGCCGAGGGAGGGGTTCCCCATGAGCACCGATGCGTCTGCCTGCCTCCGCCCGCGACGGCTGTTCTGGCTCCTCGCGGCCGTCCTGACGGTCGCGCTCGCTGCGACCGCGCTGCCCGGCTTGGCCCAAAGCGCCGGCGACGATCCGGTGCCCAGCGTGGTGTTCCTCGCCCGCGCCGACAACCCCGTCGATGCGCTGGCCGCGTCCAGCATCGCCGGGGCGCTGGGCGGCGCCGTGCTGCTCACCCCGCCGGGTGCGCTGAGCCCGGTGACCCGCCAGGCGCTCATCGACCTGGACCCCGACCTGGTGGTGCTGGCCGGCGGCACGGCGGCCCTGTCGGCGGTGGTCGAGCAGGAGATCGCGGCCATCCCGTTGGCGACCCAGCGGGTGTCCGGCCCGACTCGCATCGACACGGCTGTGGAGCTGGGGGCGCTGGCCGCCCAGCTGGGCATCGGCCGGCCGCTCCTGACCGGCGCGACCGTGGCCGGCGACGCCGGCCTATCGGGCACCCTTTCGGCCGGCGCGCTTGACGCTGCCAGCGCCGACGTGGCCGGGACCCTGTCCGTCGGGGCGCTCGAGGTCGCCAGCGACGCGCAGGTGGCCAACCTCAACGCCTCGCTCCTCGGCGGCCTCGGCTCGGCCGACTTCCTGCGCACAGGTCATGTGGTTGTGGCCTCTGGAACGGGGTTCGTGAACACGACTTCGAGTTCTGCAACCGGCGACGTGCTGACCATCACCACCCCCACCGCTGGCTCGCTGCTCATCGATATGGCGTTCAACTGTGCGAGCTTCGCCGGCACGACAGGTACGCGTTGGAACGTGGTCCCGCAGGTGGGGGAAGAAGTCGGTCCGTTCTTCACCCTCTGGTTCGCACACGGTGCGTCGATCGTGGGCGACGGCATGTCTGAGAGCTTTGCCGTTGCTGTGCCAGCCGGCGAGCACTCCGTCGGCTTCGAGGCCTCGCGCGCGCTCGGAGACGGAAGTCTCGACTGCGACATCCGGGTGTCCGCCTTGTTCCTGCCTGTGCCCACGGCCAATGGCGCGGCTGCATCTGCGTCTCCTGGGCAAGGCAGCAGCCGCTGACCGGAAGGGACGGCGGGCTGGCCTTGCCGCCATGCTGTGCGGGCTCCACGGGCGGGGCCGGCACACGAGGAGCACACGGCGGAGGTGGATGGCCTGCGGCTCTATGCCCGTCTACGCCCGCAAACCGGGCAAACCCCCCATGATAGGTCGACAGAGCGTGGTCTCACCGCGCCGCTGCGCGGTGTCGGCTACTGACCGCCCTTCTGCACGTAGTTCTTGACGAACTCCTCGGCGTTCTCCTCGAGCACCTCGTCGATCTCGTCGAGCAAGTCGTCCACGTCGCTCGTGTCGACGGTCTCCGCGGACTCGGTGGACTCGGCCTCTTGCGCGTCGTCCTGCCGCGTTCGCTGCTTACGGACCTGTCCTCCGTCACTCATCGCTTCCTCGCTCCTCCGCAGACGTGGCGCTTTCGGCGTCACAGCCCGAGTCTACGACCGTCGCGCCACCGCTACCGAGAGCCGCGGCACCAGGCGGGTTCCTCTGCCCTGCCCGGAGCGCCTCACTGGGCCGGTGGCCCCTGGAGCTCGTCGAGCAGCTGGGCTGCGCTGTCACAGCGGTCGAGCAGCGCCTCGGTCATGGGGCGGGTGCCTTTGCCGGGGTCCATCATCGGCACACGCTGCAGGGTGTCCCTGCCGACGTCGAAGATGATCGAGTCCCACCCGGCGGCAGCGACCTGCTCGCGGTACTGGGTCAGGCAGCGGCCCCGGAAGAACGCGCGCGTGTCCTCGGGTGGATGCTCGACCGCGTGCGCGACCGCGGTCTCGCCGACGAGCCGTTCGAAGCGGCCGCTCGCAACGAGCTTGTTGTAGATGCCCTTGTCCCGGCGGACGTCGTGGTACTGCACGTCGATCATCTTCAGCTTGTCGTGCGACCAGTCGAGCCCGTCCCGCTCGACGTAACGGGACAGCAGGCGGTACTTCGTGACCCAGTCCACCACGCCGTCGAGGCTCATCGGGTCGTCCTCGACGGCCCCCAGCAGCCGTTCCCAGGTCGCGCAGACGGCTGCGCCCCAGTCCGGCGCGCGGCCGTCCTCGACGTACTTGTGCGCTCGGTCGAGGTAGTGCCACTGGAGCTCGACGGGGGTCACCCTGGTGCCGTCGGCGAGCTCCACCGGCTGGTGACAGGTGAGGTCGTGGCTGACCGCGTGGAGCGTCTTGACCGGCTGGTGCAGCGCTGGTGCGTCGGGCAGGAACCCGTCCTCGATCATCGCAAGCACGAGCGCGGTCGCGCCGAGCTTCAGGTACGTGCAGACCTCGCTCATGTTGGCGTCGCCGATGATCACGTGCAGGCGCCGAAAGCGATCGGGATCCGCGTGCGGCTCGTCGCGGGTGTTCACGATCGGACGCTTGAGCGTGGTCTCGAGGCCGACCTCGACCTCGAAGAAGTCCGCCCGCTGCGCGATCTGGTAGGGCACGTCCTCGAGGTCGAACTCGTTGCCGACCCGACCCGCCCCGACCATGATCTGGCGCGACACGAAGAAGGGGATGAGCTGGCGCACGATCTCGCCGAACGGCACGGAGCGCTCGACGATGTAGTTCTCGTGCATCCCGTAGGCGGCGCCCTTGCCGTCGGTGTTGTTCTTCGTGATGAGGATCGTGCCCGGCCCGTCGGGCAGTAGCTGGCCCGCCCGCTGCGCGGCGATCTCGAGGATGCGCTCGCCCGCCTTGTCCCACGTGACGGCGTCGAGCGGGTTCGAGCACTCGGGCGAGGAGTACTCGGGGTGCGCGTGGTCCACGTAGAAGCGCGCGCCGTTCGGCAGGATCGAGTTGGCCAGCCCCACGTCCTCTTCTGGGGGCGGCTCGTGCGCGCCGGGCTGCGTGAAGCCGCGGGCGTCGCGCAGCGGGTTCTCCTCTTCGTAGTCCCAGCGTGCGCGGTGCCGACCATCCGCCGCGTACCCGTTGACGACGAGGCTCGAGGCAAGGACCGGGTTGAAGTCCGGCCGGCTGATCACCGAGATCCCGTACTCCGTCTCGGTGCCCATGTACTTCGTGATCGCCACCTGCAAGCTCCTTCGGGCCGCGTGCCAGCCAGTGTCGCAGAGTCGGTGCACCGTGACACCCGAGGCTGCACGTCCCACCCCGCAGCGCGCTGCACCTGGGCCGCGTCGAGCTCACCCTCGAGGCCGAGGAGCCACTCGAGCTGCTCGTGGAGCGCCTCAGAGGCGCGGGCGTCACCACGGTGGAGCCGATCGTCGACGAGGCCTTCGGCCGCTCGGTCGGCATCCGTGATCCCGACGGCAGCCGGATCCAGGTCAACGAGAGCGACCGTTCGCTGTACGCCCTGAACGCCGGGGCCCGCACCGCAGCTGCTGCTAGGTTGGCGCGCATGGCAGACCTCGTCGTCGAGGCTCGCGGGCTCACGAAGCGCTTCGGCGGCTTCACCGCCGTCGATCACGTGGACTTCTCCGTGCAGCGCGGTGAGGCGTTCGGCTTCCTCGGACCCAACGGCGCCGGCAAGAGCTCGACCATGCGCATGATCGGGGCGAACTCTCCGGTGACCGAGGGTCATCTACGGGTCCTCGACCTGGACCCGGCCACCCACGGCCAGGCGGTGCGCGCCCGGCTCGGGGTCGTGCCGCAGGAGGACACGCTCGACACCGAGCTCACGGTGTTCGAGAACCTGCTCATCTACGGACGCTACTTCGGGCTGCCCCGGAGCTTGCTGCGCGAGCGCATCGGGCAGCTGCTCGACTTCGTGCAGCTGAGCGAACGCCGCGGCAGCAAGGTCGATAACCTCTCCGGCGGCATGAAACGGCGTCTCGTCATCGCCCGGGCGCTCGTGAGCGAACCCGACGTGCTGCTGCTCGACGAACCCACGACCGGCCTCGACCCGCAGGCGCGCCACCTCGTCTGGGATCGGCTGTACCGGCTGAAGCAGCAGGGCGTCACGCTGATTCTCACCACCCACTACATGGACGAGGCCGAGCAGCTGTGCGACCGGCTCGTCATCATGGACCGGGCCCGCATCGTCGCCGAGGGTTCGCCGCGTGAGCTCATCACCGCGCACGTCACCCGCGAGGTCGTGGAGCTGCGGTTCCCGCCCGGGACCCAGGATGCCGCCGCCGCCCGCCTCGACGGGCACGCGCGCCGCGTCGAGGTCCTGCCCGACCGCGTCCTCGCCTACACCGACGACGCCGACGCCCTCGCGACCTTCGTGCACGGCCAGGACAAGGGCATGCACCCCGTGGCCACCGTCGTCCGCCGCGCCACGCTGGAGGACGTCTTCCTGCGCCTGACCGGGCGGAGCCTCGTCGAATGAGCGTGCGTCCCCGCGCGGCGAGGATCCCGCCCGCAGTGCGTGTGGTCGAGGGGTATGCCCGCACGTACCGGCGCACCTGGAAGGGCACGGCCGTGACCACGTTCGTGTCACCGGTGCTCTTCCTCGCCGCGATGGGTCTCGGGCTCGGCACCCTGGTCGACCGTGGCGGGGGCGCGGCGGTCCCCGCGGAGACCTACCTCGCCTTCCTCGCGCCCGGCCTGCTCGCCGCCTCCGCGATGCAGACCGCGGCCACCGACACGACCTGGCCCGTCATGGCGGGCATCAAGTGGCTCAAGACCTACGACGCGGCGCTTGCCACCCCGGTGTCGCCGCGCGATCTCATGGCGGGCCACCTCGGCTGGGTGCTGGTGCGGGTCACGTTCGCGTCGGTGGTGTTCGCCGCCGTCATGGTGGCGTTCGGGGCGGCCGGCCCGCTCGGCGCCGCCCTCGCGGTGCTGCCGGCGGCCCTCACCGGGCTGGCGTTCGCCTCGCTCATCACGGCCTTCACCGCGTCGCGCAAGAACGAGTACGCCCTCGCGTCCCTGTTCCGCTTCGGGGTGGTGCCGCTGTTCTTGTTCTCGGGCACGTTCTTCCCCCTCGAGCAGGTGCCCGAGCTGCTGCGTCCGATCGCCTACGTCACACCGCTGTGGCACGGCGTGGAGCTCACGCGGGCAGCCGCGCTGGGCGGGGCTCCGGCGCTGCCTGCGCTCGTCCACGTGGCGGTGCTCGTGGCCTGCGCCGCGGCCGGCTTCCCCCTGGCCGTGCGCGCCCTGACGCGCAGGATGACCCCGTGAGCGGGGGCCAGGCCGTGAAGCCCGCCCAGCCGGGCCATGGCGCCCTCGCCGCGCGCATCCTGCCGTCCGGCCTCGTGCTGCCCCGCCGGGCGCGCTACGTCGTGGAGCGCAACGCGATCGTGTACCGGCGCATCTGGATGGTCATCCTGTCGGGCTTCTTCGAGCCGCTGTTCTACCTCTTCGCGATCGGCATCGGGGTGGGCCGGCTCGTCGGTGAGGTCGACGGCACCGGCGTGGACTTCGCGACGTTCGTCGCGCCCGGCCTGCTCGCCGCGTCGGCGATGAACGGGGCGGTCTACGAGTCCACGATGAACATCTTCGGCAAGCTGAAGTGGGGCAAGGTCTACGACGCCATCCTCGCCACCCCCGTCGACACGCTCGACGTCGCGGTGGGTGAGATCGCGTGGAGCCAGGTGCGCGGCCTCGTGTACGCCTGCGGGTTCCTCGTCGTCATGGTCGTCATGGGGCTCACGGCTTCCCCGCTCGCGCTCCTGGCCGTGCCCGCCGCCGTGCTGATCGGCTTCGCGTTCGGGGCGGTCGGCATGGCCGCCACCACCTTCATGCGCTCCTGGCAGGACTTCGGGAAGGTGCAGCTCGTCATCCTGCCGCTGTTCCTGTTCTCGGCGGTGTTCTTCCCGGCCGAGGTGCTCCCCGAGCCGGTGCGGCCACTGCTGCTGCTGTCGCCCCTCTACCACGGGGTCGAGCTCGTCCGCGCCCTGGTCCTCGGGCTGCCGAGCCTCGCCACGCTCGGCCACGCCGCCTTCCTGCTGGTGATGGGCACCGTCGGCGCAGTCGTCGCCGCCCGCCGCTTCGACGGCCTCCTGCGCACCTGAGTCACCCGGCCGCCACTCGCCGCGCGGAAGATTCGTAACACCCGGGTGTTACGAATCTTCCGCGCGGCAGACGGAGCCGCCGGTCGTGTCGAGGCGGGCTAGAGGTACTGGCCGGTGCTGACGTTCTCGATCGACTTGCCGGGCTCGCGCCCCTCCCCGACGAGGGTGCGCACGTACACGATGCGCTCGCCCTTCTTGCCGCTGATGCGGGCCCAGTCGTCGGGGTTGGTGGTGTTGGGCAGGTCCTCGTTCTCCTGGAACTCGTCGCGAATGGCCTGGTAGAGGTCCTCCGCCTTGATGCCCTTCTGGCCTTCGTCGAGGTAGCGCTTGATCGCGGTCTTCTTCGCGCGCGCGACGACGTTCTCGATCATGGCACCGGAGTTGAAGTCCCTGAAGTACAGGGTCTCCTTGTCACCGTTCGCGTAGGTGACCTCGAGGAACTTGTTGTCGTCGGCGGTGGCGTACATGCGCCGGCACGTCTCGGCGATGAGCGTCTCGATGGCGGCATGCTCGTCGCCGTGCTCCTTGACCACGTCCGGATGCAGCGGCAGCCTGCCGTGCAGGTAGACGCGGAAGATCTCCCGCGCGGCCGCCTCGTGGGGGCGCTGGATCTTGATCTTCACGTCGAGGCGCCCGGGGCGCAGGATGGCCGGGTCGATCATGTCCTCACGGTTGGACGCCCCGATGACGATGACGTCCTTCAGCGCCTCCACCCCGTCGATCTCGGAGAGCAGCTGCGGGACGATCGTGTTCTCGACGTCGCTCGACACCCCCGACCCGCGGGTGCGGAAGATCGAATCCATCTCGTCGAAGAACACGATGACCGGGAAGCCCTCCTCGACCTTCTCCCGGGCGCGCTGAAAGATGAGCCGGATCTGGCGCTCGGTCTCGCCGACGTACTTGTTGAGCAGCTCAGGGCCCTTGATGTTCAGGAAGTAGCTGCGCGCGTCGGCGCGGCCTTCCTTCTCGGCGACGCGCTGGGCGAGAGAGTTGGCGACCGCCTTGGCGATCATCGTCTTGCCGCACCCCGGCGGCCCGTACAGCAGGATGCCCTTCGGTGGCTTGAGCTCGTGCTCGTAGAACAGGTCGGCGTGCAGGAACGGCAGCTCGACCGCGTCCTTGATGGCCTCGATCTGATCGCCGAGCCCCCCGATGTCCTCGTAGGAGACGTCGGGGATCTCCTCGAGGATGAGCTCTTCGACCTCGGGTCGCGGCAGCCGTTCGAGGGCGTAGCCGCTGCGCGGCTCGACGAGCAGGGAGTCGCCGGCGCGCAAGGGGACGTCGTGCAGCGGCTGGGCGAGGCGCACGACGACCTCGTCGTCGGTGCGCCCGATGGCGAGCAGCCGGTTGCCTGCGAGGCGCTCCTTCAGCGTCATGACCTCGCCGACGACCTCGAAGCGGGCCTCCTCGACGACGTTGAGGGCCTCGTTCAGCACGACCTCCTGGCCGGGCACGAGGCTCTCGACGTCGATCTCAGGGCCGACGTTCACCCGCAGCTTGCGGCCCTGGGCGAACACCTCGACGGTGTCGTTGTCGTGGACGCCGAGGAACACGCCGAAGCCGGACGGCGGCGCTGAGAGCTTCTCGACCTGCTCCTTGAGCGCGACGATCTGCTCGCGCGCGTCACGCAGCGTGTCGGCGAGCTTCGCGTTCTGCGTCAGCGTGCTCGACAGCTGCGTCTTCGTCTCGAGCAGGCGCTCCTCGAGCGCCCGCACGCGCGAAGGAGAGTCCTCCAGGCGGCGGCGGAGGAGGGCTGCCTCCTCCTCCAGGAACTTCACCTTCGTCCGCAGCTCGAGCAGTTCGGCCTGCTGATCGTCGGACATCGTGGCGTTCCTCCCGGCGCCGGAGACTGGCTCACCCGGCGCCTCCAGCACCGAGTATAGGGCGGTGCGTGCGCTCGCAGCGGCAGCAGGCGCGGAGCGCAGCGGGTCAGCAGCGCGCGTCGGCGCCGGTGAGCAAACCCTGGAGCTCGTCGGCGAGGTGGGCCGGGAGCAGGTCCGTGTCACCGGCGAGCAGCAGGTCGTAGTCCTTGCCGCAGGCCCACGCGGCAACCGGCTCCGTGACCCGCACCCGGCCGGTGTCGCCAGCCTGACGCACCGGCAGGAACAGCGACGCGGAGGCCGCGGCGATCGACGAGGCCGCGAGCGTGTGCGTGTAGGCGTCGGAGCGGTCGAGGTTCACGGCGATCGCGAACGAGGGGGGCGGGAAGTCGGGCGCAGCCTCGAGGATGAGCTCCTCGAGCGCCGTGGTGATCGTCAAAGCGGTCTCGTCGCGTGTGGCGCCGCCGAGCCGACCCGCGATGGGCGCGCCGGCGGCGTCCGCAGCGTCGAGGATGGCCGCGTCGCTGACGACCGCGGTGCCGCCGATGCCGAGGACGCCGGTGAACAGCCCGCGTCGCTCGGCGAGGTACGCCTGCGTGGCGGGGTGCAGGTCTGCGGCGGGGGTGAGCAGGATGGGTGCGCCGAGCAGCGCGCCGGCGTTGCCGGCAGCGACCGCGTCGGGCCAGTTGCTCCTGGTGGCGAGCAACGCGTCCGGCCACACCGGGAAGTCCACGCTGGCGAGGAAGCGCTCGAGCTCGTGCGCCACCTCCACCGCCGTGGACTCCCGGACCGGCCCGAACAGGCGCACGACGGCGAAGCCGAGGGCGGCGAGCTCGGCGTCGAGCCGGGCGTCGAGCGCCTGTGCGCCACCGAGCAGGTAGACCGTGCCCCCCGGTGGGAGCACACGTCGGAGCTCGGCCCTGGTCGGCGCTGCGAGGCTGCCCGTGGGCGGCGTGAACAGCAGCGGTCCGACCCCGAACGCCAGGCTCGAGCCCGCCAGGGCGTCCGCGAAGTCGTCGCTGCGGGCCACGACCGCGTGGTGCGCGGCCTGGTCCGCGAACAGGCGCTCGGAGACGGCGACGGCCTGCGTGACGGGCTCGGTGCCCCCCTGCGGGTTCGTCCACCGGCCCACCGGATGCGGCCTCGGCGGCGACACGGCCGCAGACGAGGACGCAAGCCCCACGGCCCGGCCGGCGTGCACGAGTCCCCACCCGAAGCGCTCGTCGTGGACGCCCTGTCCCTCCGGATGCACGGCGGTCTGCTCGAGCATGGCCTCGACCTGCCAGGGCAGCAGCGCGGGCCGCACGGAGTGCAGCAGCGCGATGAGCCCCGTGACGTAGGGGGCGGCGAACGACGTGCCCTGGCCGAGGGCGTACTGTCCCCCGGGGGCGGTGGTCAGCACGCACGTGGCGGCCGTGCAGCCTGCGCGACCGGAGTCGCCGCCCGGGGCGACGAGGTCGACGTAGCGGTTCTTGCCGCTGTAGGCGGCGAGGCCACCGTCGGGGCCCACGGCGCCCACGGCGATGACGCCGTCGCAGCCCGCCGGCGCGAGGCGGTGGTAGCTGCCCTCGTTGCCGGTCGCGGCGACCACGGCCGTGCCGTTGTCGAGCACGGCGTCGACCGCCGCCTGCAGCGCTGCCGGGCACTCCGCGGTGACACGCCCGAGGCTCAGGTTGACCGCAGCAGCGTCGGGGTGCGCGGCCGCGACGTAGTCGAGCGCCGCGACGACGACGGCGTCACTGGGCCCGTCGCAGCCCCCGTGCTCGAGGGACGACAGCGCGACGTCGAGCAGGCCGACGCGCCACGCCACCCCGGCGAGGCCCTCGGCGTTCCCGCCGCGGGCGCCCACCACGCCGCCGACGTAGGTGCCGTGCACCGCGCCGACGCCCGCGGTGCACGTGGCGTTGTCCGTGCCGGGGGGCTGCTCCTCGACCGCGTCGGGCGCGTCGGGGTTGCCGAAGCTGGACATGTCGACGTGGCCGGCCATGTTGGCCGCGAGGTCGGGATGCGTGCCGTCCATGCCGGAGTCGAGGACCGCGACCTTCACGCCGGGGTCACCGGTGGTGTAGGCCCACGCCGACCGGACGTGGCTCAC
Organism: Nitriliruptorales bacterium; assembly: GCA_007119305.1. GTDB lineage: Bacteria > Actinomycetota > Nitriliruptoria > Euzebyales > Egibacteraceae > SKPY01. The sequence goes on along the minus strand of SKPY01000375.1, from coordinate 187 downwards.
CGCGTGCGACCACTGCTGGTCGAACAGGGGGTCGTCGGGCAGGGCCAGCCACTGGTGCACACGGTCGGGCTCGGCCGCGACCACGCCCGGGCCCCTCGCCGCCGCGACGGCGACCTTCATCTCCTCGCCCGGCCTGGCGGGCAGCGCCACCACGCGCTCGGCGATGCGGCGCGCGCCGGGGTGCCCG
>SKPY01000024.1 GCA_007119305.1 Nitriliruptorales bacterium | reverse complement strand
GACCGCGAGCAGCACGGCCAGGGTGACGCGGCCGCGTCCGCTCGCGCTCACGGGGTCCCGCTCCCCGCTGCTGCCCGTGCGGCACCGCCATGGCGGACCTGGGCCTCGAGCTGCTCGGCGGCCCGCACGGCGGCGAGCAGGCCCATGGCCTTCGCGCGGGTCTCCGCATACTCCCGCTCGGGGACGCTGTCGGCCACGACCCCCGCGCCGGCTTGGACGTGCGCGGCACCGCCGGTGAACAGCAGCGTGCGGATCGCGATGCACAGGTCGAGGTTGCCGGCGAGGTCCACGTAGCCGATGCCGCCCCCATAGGGGCCCCGCCGGGTCGGCTCGAGCGTGTCGATGATCTCCATGGCCCGCACCTTGGGTGCACCGGTCAGCGTGCCCGCCGGGAAGGTGGCGCGCAGCACGTCGATCGCGGTCACGTCAGCGCGCACGCGTCCGCTCACCTTGCTCACGATGTGCATCACGTGGCTGTAGCGGACGACGTCCATGAGCTCGTGGACCTGCACCGAGCCGAGGTCGCACACGCGCCCGAGATCGTTGCGGGCGAGGTCGACGAGCATGACGTGCTCCGCGATCTCCTTCGCGTCGTCGAGCAGCTCGGCTTCGAGGCGGGCGTCCTCGGCGTCGTCCGCGCCACGCGGCCGCGACCCGGCGATCGGCCAGATCTCCGCCCGTTGCGCGCGGACGGTGACGAGGGCCTCGGGCGACGAGCCGACGATCTGGAGATCCCCGTAGTCGAACAGGTACATGTACGGCGAGGGGTTGATGACCCGCAGCACCCGGTAGACGGTGAGCGGGTCGACCGCGGTCTCGAGCGTGAAGCGCTGGCTCGGCACGACCTGGAAGACGTCGCCGCGGCGGATGTGCTCGAGCGCCTTCTCGACCGCGCGGTGGTAGGCCGCGGGCGGCATGTTCGCGCGCGCGTCCTCGACGACCGCCGCCTGGGGGGGCGCGACCGGCGGCATGGCGAGCGGCTCGCCGAGACGGGCCACCAGACGCTCGGACGCCGCCACCGCCTCGTCGTAGGCCGACCCCGGGTCGGCGCCGGGCACGACGTTGGTGACCACGGCGAGACGCTGGCGCAGGTGATCGAAGGCGACGAGCGTGCGCGGGAACAGCAGGCGGACGTCGTCGAGGCCGAGGTCGTCGACGCCGCGCTCCGGGATCCGCTCGACGAAGCGCACGACGTCGTAGCCGAGGTAGCCGACCGCGCCGGTGTGCAACGGCGGCAGGCCCTCGAGGTGCGGGGTGGCCAGGCCCTCGACCAGCGCGTCGAGCGTGGCGAGGGGGTCTCCACGGGCCGCTGCGGACCGCGCCCGGGCGGGCACGAGCGCCTCGAGGTCGGTGCCTGGGCCGGGCGTGAGCGCCACGGTCCCCCGGCGCGCGGTGAGCGTGAGCAGCGGGTCGAGGCCGATGAACGAGTAGCGCCCCCAGCGCTCGCCCTGCTCGACCGACTCGAGGAGGAAGGCGGCGCCGGACCCCTGGAGCCGGTCGTAGACGGCCAGCGGGGTCACGAGGTCGGCCAGCACCTCCCGCCACACGGGCACGATCGCGTGGTCGCGGGCCAGCGCGAGGAAGGTGGCCCGGTCGGGGCGGTAGTCCGCGCCCGTCATGACCGGCCGGCCGGCGGGGCGGACGCCGGGTCGGGCGGCGTCACCAGCCGGTCGAAGCACGACCACGCGCCGGTGTGGCAGGCCCCGGCGCCGGTCTGGTCCACGCGCACGAGGACGACGTCGCCGTCGCAGTCGGCCACGACCTCGACGACCCGCTGGGTGTTGCCGCTCGTCGCGCCCTTGTGCCAGCGCTCGCCGCGACTGCGGGACCAGAACACCGTCTGGCCGCGCTCGAGCGTCTCGGCGAGCGTGTCGGCGGTCATCCAGGCCAGCATGAGCACCGCCCCGCTGTCGTGCTGCTGGACGACGGCGGGGATGAGACCCCGCTCGTCGAACCGCAGGCCGTCGATGGCCACCGTCACCTCGCGCCTCATGCCCGCAGCGTAGCGGTCAGTGGCGCACCGGCAGACCCGCCGCGGCCATGGCGGCTTTGACCTCCGCGACGCGCAGCTCCCCGAAGTGGAAGATGCTCGCCGCGAGGACGGCCGCGGCCCCGCCGTCGCGCACCCCCTCGACCATGTGCTCGGCCGTGCCGGCGCCCCCCGAGGCGATGACGGGGATGCGGACCGCGCCCGAGACCGCGCGCAGCAGCGGGAGGTCGAAGCCCTGCTTGGAGCCGTCACGGTCCATCGACGTGAGGAGGATCTCGCCCGCCCCCCGGTCGGCGCACTCTGCCGCCCACTCGACGACGTCTCGGCCCGTCTCGCGCCGGCCGCCGTGGGTGTAGACCTCGTGTCCGGCTGCGGGCTCGTCGGGCACCCGCCGGCGGGCGTCGATCGCCACCACCACGCACTGCGACCCGAAGGCGTCCGCAGCCTCGGAGACGAGCTCGGGCCGCTGCACGGCGGCCGTGTTCATCGCGACCTTGTCCGCTCCCGCCCGCAGCAGGCGACGCACGTCGTCGACGCTGCGCACCCCGCCCCCGACCGTGAGGGGGATGAACACCTGCTCGGCGGTCGCGGCGACCACGTCGAGGATGGTGTCGCGCTCGTCGCTGGACGCGGTGATGTCGAGGAACACGAGCTCGTCGGCGCCCTCCTCGTCGTAGCGGCGCGCGAGCTCGACCGGGTCGCCGGCGTCACGCAGCGCGACGAACTGGATGCCCTTCACGACCCGGCCGGCATCGACGTCGAGGCACGGGATGACCCGCACCGACAGACCGGAGGCAGCGCTGCTCACCCTGCGGATGATCGCAGCGGCCCGGGCGCGGCGCCAGGCGGGCGGGCACGGCGCCACCCGGACG
>SKPY01000204.1 GCA_007119305.1 Nitriliruptorales bacterium | reverse complement strand
TGGCCTCGGCGCGCGCTCGTGGGGGTGCCCAAGAGCACCGCTGACGGCACGCCGGCCCACCAGCGCATGCCGCTCTGGACGCCTAGGCCGGCGATCCACTTCTGGACGGCCCGGGGGACGCGAGGAAGACGGCGTCGGGTGGCATGCGCCGCGCCTACTCCGGCAGCCCGAACATCCGCGCCAGGGCGCGCAGCTCCTCGGAGCGCTCCGGCAGCGGTGCAGGTCGCTGGATCATGCCCGCCTCCTTCAGCCGTGCGGTCACCTCGGGGTCCTCCCGCCAACCGTTCTCCGGCCCGTAGGAGCCCTCGAAGAACACCTCGTGCAAGGGCGAGCGTGGCCGCTGCCCGCCGGCCTCAGGGTCCTCCGCAGGGTAGCCGACCAGCATGACCCACAGCGGAATCCAGTGGTCGGGCGGGTTCAGCAGCCCCTTCACGGCTTCGGCGTTGAACGCGTGCAGGCACGCGCCGAGGCCTTCATCGACCGCCGCCAGCTGGGCCTGGCAGATGGCCAGGCCGGCCTCCACCGCGCCGAGGCCGCCCATGAGCATGGGATCCTGCTTGATCGGCTCGATCACGGTGGGGTAGACGACCTCGTCGACGTAGACGTGCGACCAGCCCTGTGCGGCGGTGAGCGCGCCGACGTCGACCAGCATCTTCAGACGCTCCTGGGCGCCCTCCATATAGGCCATGTCGAGGTACCAGTAGATGTGGACCGGCGCCTGGTCGAAGGCCGGTGTGGTCGTCGGGGTCCGCGCGGCCTCGAGGACGTCCGCGCCCAGGTCGTTGCGGTTGACGACGATCGCCTTCGCGCAGTCGGCGTTCATCGCCCGGGACGACCGGTTGGCGGACTCCAGCAGCGCCTGGATCTTGTCCCGCTCGACGGGCTTCCACGGCTTGAAGTAGCGGATGCTGCGACGGTTCCCAACGACCTGCTTGAACTCCATACGAGCGCTCCTTGGCGGTACGTCGGGGGGGACTCCAGAGCCAAGTCCTCGTCGACGAACCTCGGTCCTGTGAAGCACGCCCTGTCGGCCCGGCGGATTATCGAGCGCCCACCCGCGACCATCAACCCCACCGAACCGCCAACGCCCCGTCGGCGCCGATCACGACCTGCCCTGAGACCGTAGACCCTTGCTTCCGGAACTCCGGCTGGAACGCGTTGTCGTGGGCTTGGTCGCCGATTCCCGGCTCGTCAGCTGTCGGCTCACCATGAAGCTCGCAGCCAACGAGAGAGACTCCAGACGGTGCCAGCCGCGATGAGGGAGCTCGGCTTCAGCTGCTGGCGGTTCTGGCGTGCATCGCGCTGCTCTCGCAGCTGGTGGATGATGCCGCGGTCGCTGCAGGGACGTCAGGAACGGAGGCGCCCGCGGGAGCGGTAGGTTGCCAGGGCGAGCAGTAGCGCCGCGCTGCCTGCCGGCGCTGCCGCGAGGGCGACGAGCCCGTGGGGGGCGAGCGGCTCCACCAGCTGGGCTGCCAGCGCCTGTCCCACGCCCGTGGCGACCTGCAGCACGGCGGTGACCACCCCAAAGGTCTCGCCTAGGCGCGCGGGGGCGATCCAGCGATCGAGGTGGAGACCAGCCAGGCTCATCAGCGGCGCGATCGGCAACCCCGCGATCACCATCACCAGCAGCCGCAGCGAGCCCTGTGTCGGCACGGCGGCCAGCAGCCCCGCGGCGTGGAGCGCGAACAGCGGAGCGGCATGCCCGCTTCGGTGGGGCCAGCCACATCGTGCGGCCAGCAGCCCGCCCACGGCGCTGCCCACGCCTACGGCGACGAACAGGGCGGCAGCCGACAACTGCCAGCCGGCGATGTGTAGCGGCAGGCCAGCCAGCCCAGGTTCGAGCAGACCACCGCTGACGCCCAGCAGGACCGCCAACCCACCCAGGCGCACGATCCGGCGATCCAGCAACGGAGCACGATGAGCTGCAGCGGTCGGCGTAGAGTCCTGACCGTGCGGAAACCCGAGCCAGACCACGGCCAGGGTGCCCGCCGCCACCAGCAGCACGGCCACCCGACCACCACCGCCCACCGCGGCCGCGACCAGCGGCGCCAGGATCAGGGCGACCTCGAGGCTTGTGGCCTCGATGCCGCTGGCCCACGGCAGCCGCGCCGGTGGCACGAGGCTTGCCAGCAGCGCACGCGGGGTGGCCATCAGTGGCGACAGCACCACCCCCACGACACCGGCCCCGGCCAGCAACACCAGCATGCGTGCCTCCACGGCGAGCGCCAGGGCCAGCAGGCCGAGCGCGACCGCGCCCAACAGCAGCGAGACCCGCAGGCCACGCCAGGCGCCGACGCGATCCAGTACACGGCCCACCGGCCACAGCGCGACACCGCTGCCAACCGTCATGGCCGAGCCCAGCGCGATGGTCACCGACGCGGTCGCCGGATGGGCAGCCGCTGCGAAGAACAATCCCACTGGGACCATCCACAGCAGCGTGCGCGCCAACGTGGCCCACACCAGAAAGGACGCCAGCGACGACTCAAGAGCGCGACGACGGGCGAACACCCGCAGCCTCCACGTTCCGACTTCGAACGCGGACGCGTCTTGCTCGCCATCCGAGCCGGGGTCCGCTCCCGTGACCTCACCGTACCCCCACGACGACTCGCCACGCAGCCAACGCCACCCCGCGCCACCGGGCGCTCGTACGCGTCAGCCGAGTCGCTCTGACACCCGCGAACCACCGTCCGTCGCGACGAACACTATCCCGACCAACGCGAACCACTCTGATGGCCGTGGCCGCGACCGGGCGATCGAGGACGAAGGGCAGCGGCTGCGCGGAGCTCGCGGAGGCGGCCGCTCCGACGGTCGTCACCCTCGGCGAGCAGGCGAGGGAGCAGTCATCGCCGGGATCGCCGACGAG
>SKPY01000220.1 GCA_007119305.1 Nitriliruptorales bacterium | reverse complement strand
GGGTCGGCGCGCACGCCGTGCTCACGTGCGAGCGCGGGGATCTGCCGCGCCAGGTCGACATCGCGCCCGCTCAGGCCGTAGGAGTCGTGTGTGATCGTGATGAGCCGCACGGTCACGCCGTCGTGGCGGAGGTCGACGTCGGGGCGGTGGGCGTCGAGGACGGGCAGCCCGCCGATGGCGTGCACGAGCCGGGCTCCGGCGTCGAACGATCCGGTGCGGAAGTAGGCGCCGTAGGAGAGCAACCTGCACTGCACCACCGTCTAGTCGGCGTTGTCCGGCTCGGGCAGCGCGGGGTGGTCCGTGGGGTACAGGCCGGCGGCGAACCCGTGCACCGTCTCGCCTGAGCGCGCCAGCTGGGTGAATTCTCCGGCCAGCGCCACGACGCGGTCCCAGAACTCCGCGGCGCGCTCGGCGGGGATGCGGGCATGGCGGAGGATGGTGCGCAGCGCGTCGGCTTGGTGCGCGGGGACCGACTCGGCTGCCGCCACCGACAGCGCGTTGACGCACACCGGCGTCGCGGTGTCCCCGGGCTGGCGGACTACGCCCACGATGAACACTCGCGCCGTGCGGCCGTAGTAGCGCTCATCGATCGCGCGCACCCGCCTGGTGCGCACGACCTTCAGCAGCCCTGCGTCCACGAGCACGCCCACGTGGTGGGCCACCGTGCTCTTGGGCCGCCCTACCGCGGACGCGATCTCGCTGACCGTCGCGGCCCGCTCGAGCAGCAGGTCGAGGATCGTGATGCGCAGCGGGTCGCCCAACGCGCGCAGCTGGACCGGGTCGGTGACCTCGATCTGCTCGTCGAGGTCGTAGTCCAGGAACCCATTGATCGACATTGTTGGTTCATTCTATGATCGCGGTTCATTTGGCTTGCTCACCTTACCCGGCGACGGGCGACGAAAGGACGACGGGCATGGCTGAGATCGTGTGCTTCCACCACGCGCACGGCCAGACGCAAGGGTTCCTGGCCTTCGCCGACACGCTGCGCGACGTCGGGCACACCGTGCACACCCCCGACCTATACGACGGGCGCACGTTCGACCGCCTCGACGACGGCCTCGCCCACGCCGAGGAGATCGGCTTCGGCGAGGTGATCGAGCGCGGCGTGCGCGCCGCCGAGGCGCTGGCTGCCGAGATGGTCTACGCGGGCTGCTCGCTGGGCGTGCTGCCCGCCCAACGGCTGGCGCAGACGCGGCCGGGCGCCCGCGGCGCGCTGCTGTTGTACTCCTGTGTGCCCAGCGCGGAGTTCGGCTCGTGGCCCGCCGAGGTGCCGGTCCAGATCCACGGGATGGATGCCGACCCGTTCTTCGCAGGCGAGGGCGATCTCGACGCCGCCCGCGAGCTGGTCGCCTCAGCGCCGCACGCCGAGCTGTTCGTGTATCCGGGCGACAAGCACCTGTTCGCCGACTCGAGCCTGCCCGACTACGACGCGGACGCGGCCGCGCTGCTGACCGAACGCGTGCTCCGCTTTCTCGCCGACCGCTAGCTGGCTCTCATGCCACCGCAAACCAGCCTGAGCGCCCGGCAGCTCAACCGCGCCACGCTTGACCGGCAGCTGCTGCTGGACCGCGCCCGGCTGAGCGCGACCGAGGGCGTCCGCCGAGTGGTCGCCGTGCAGGCCCAGGAGGCGGCCTCGCCCTACATCGCGCTGTGGAACCGCCTGGCCGGGTTCGACCCGGCCGACCTCGACGCCGCCTTCGCCGAGCACCGCATCGTGAAGGCGCCGCTGATGCGCATCACCCTGCACGCGGTGCACACCGACGACTACCCGGCCTTTCACGCCGCGATGCAGCCGACGCTGCGCGCGGCGCGCCTGAACGACCGTCGCTTCACCGGGGCCGGGCTGTCCGCCGCCGATGCCGACGCCCTCGCCGGACGCCTGGTGGAGTTCACCGCCCAGCCGCGCAGCGCGGCCGAGTGCGAACAGCTGGTGGGCCACCCGCGGATGTGGTGGGCGTTGAAGACCTTCGCGCCGCTGCTGCACGCCCCGACCGGCGCACCGTGGTCGTTCGACCGCCAGCAGTCGTACATCGCCGCCGCCGGGCGGCCGCAGTCCGCCGACCTGGACCAGACAGCCCGGCATCTGGTCCGGCGCTACCTGGAGGGCTTCGGCCCGGCCTCGGCGCACGACATCGCGCAGTTCGTCCTGTTCCCGCAGTCGCGTACGCGGGCCCGCGAGGTGCTCGAGTCCATGGCCGGCACGCTCGAGCGGATGCAGGGACCGGACGGCACCGGGCTGTTCGACGTGCCCGACGCGCCGCTGCCGCCCGAGGACACCCCGGCACCTCCGCGTCTGATGGCGATGTGGGACAGCATCCTGCTCGCCTACGCCGACCGCAGCCGGGTCATCCCGCCCGCCTACCGCCCCCACGTCATCCGCCGCAACGGCGACGTCCTTCCCACCGTGCTCGTCGACGGCTACGTCGCCGGCGTGTGGCGCCCGACCGAGGGCGGCATCGAAGCCACCGCGTTCCAGCCGCTGTCCGACAAGACCTGGGACGGGCTCGCCGCCGACGCCCGACAGCTGGTCGCGCTGCTGACAGACCGCGAACCGCAGGTGTACCACCGCTACGCGCGGTGGTGGAAGACCCTGCCCAAGGCCGAGGTTCGCCTGCTTCCCCCATAGGGCCCTCGACCCATCGCCAGGGGGGCTCGAGCAAACTCTCGACGCACTCGCAGGGTGGGGGATCGAGAGCCGATCGGGTCCGCTACCAAGGAGACACGACAAATCCTGTCGCGACACTGCTTGTCGATTGATTGCTGCGCGTGAGGATCCCGACGGGGATGGTCCGATGACAGACATGGAATGGCTGCTCGACTCCGACCGACGGTGAGGTGGAGCCGTGACGCCGCGGGGAGGTGGCAGCCGGGGGGTTCAGTCAGCCCAGCGGACTACGATCCGCCCATCGACGCCAGGCAGGGGTAGGGACTCGGCTTCCGCTTCGACCGCATCGCGCTCCGCACGTGAAAGGCGGCGCCAGGTCGTGACCGACACCTTGCCCTTCGCGCGCCGCCACGTGCCGACGATGTCGCCCTTCACGAGCAGCGCACCCGGCCAGACCCTCGAGGTCCACAGCTCGCGGACCCTGGTCGTTGGCACCAGGAGTTCGCGCTCGCCACCCTGGAGCAGGTAGTACGAGTCGCCGCTCGGCAGCAGCCGTGCGGGCGCATCGGGCTCGGGGGCAGCCCGGAGCGACGGCTCGTCGCGGGCCAGGATCCAGCTGTCGCCGATCGGTGTGCGCACCGGAGTCAGCGATCTGCGCAGCGCATCGAACGCTGCTGTTGCCCCCGGGATGCGGATCCCCGCCCATGCCGCGAACCCTTCCGGCGTGGCGGGGCCGAAGACATGCAGGTACCGGCGTGTCAACTCCAGGCGGGCATCTCGCGGGTCGAGCTGAGGGGCGCCCACGCACCGGAGCGTCGGTCGGCGGGCGCCCTCCCACCGGATCAGGACCGTGCCGGTGGTAGCCGCGTACCTCAGCCGGTTGTGATGTTCACCCAGGACCTGCCCTGCCTCCCTGTCGGTCATCGTCTCCTCACCCAGCAGCGCCTCTAGGCGAGCGGCGAGGTCCTCAGCGATCCGGCGGGCGTCTTCATCCTCCGGCAGCCTCCCGAGCGAGAAGGCAGCGCGGTCGCGCTCCGCGACCACGTAGACGCTGAACCGCGGGCCCCAGATCTGGACAAGGGAGGGGTCGTCCCAGGTCGTCGGTCCGGTCCCCTCCACACGGGCATGTATCGACAGGAGCGCTGATCGTGGCATGCTGTCTTGCAGGCCAGCCCACGCCGCGCGCCGGAGCGAGCGCCGTCCACGGGGCAGCCGCTGGTTGAGCGCCCCGACCCGCCGACGGTAGGCAAGGATCTGTGATCGCGTGAGTCCGAGCCGAACATCCACCACGCGGCCCCTCGATGAAGAACTTCCGGCCCGACCAGGCGACCACGTTCTATCCTGCTGATGGCGCCGCGACAAGTGTGCGATCAGGCAGAAGATCGTCCGATGTCCGCCGGGAAGCGTCTCACGGCCACAGGGGTTTCGGTGGCCCCGGCGGGGGGCCGACCGGCTCTTGATAACTCCCGACCTCGGGACTGCCGTAGCTGCTCGGATCTGCGAAGGTGGCATGGGCGCATGGCCTTCCCCACCGCAGCTGGCGGCAGCGCGTGTGTATGGTGGGCCTTCGCTCACTGTCCGCGGGTGTTGATGTCCTCGTCGTCGTCGTCGAGGTCGCCGACGATCGGTTGGGCTTTCAGCCATTCGAGCAGCTCGCTCTTGAGGACGTAGTGGCGATTGCTGTTGGGCAGCTTGCGCGCTTTGACAACGCCTTCCCGCGCGTAGCGGCGGGCCGTGTCGGGGTGGATGCCCAAGATGGCCGCGACGTCGGGGATCGCGAGCATCTCGCCGTAGTCGTCGGGGTTGGCCGAGCGTGCCACACCGTCTCCTGCGATCGGGACATCACGAGGCTCACGGGTCAGCATGCCACATGACGTCAAGGCAACTCGTGCTGAGCTGCCTCATGGGAGGTTGCTTCAGGTTCCGGCGTGCTACCGGCAGGGCACCGGTGACAGCGGGCGGGCTAGAAGCGGCACGGCCCGGTGCCCGTGGCCTGATCCCGCGCCAGCGCACCCTCGATGGCAGGGCGCACGCTCTCCGCGGTCAACGCGTAGCCGCTGCCGCGCTGCACGGCGTTCGCAGCGAAGACCACCCCGCCGACGCGGCCCTCGCGGGTCACGAACGGACCCCCGGAATCGCCGCGCTGCACGGCGGAGGACAGGTCGAGGATCTCGCGGGTGACGACGCCCCGCCCGTAGATGTCGCGACCGACCGCCTCGGTGCGGTTGCGCACCGTTGCGGGCTTGACCTCCATCTCCACCTGGCCCCGGGGGAAGCCGAGGGTCGCGCCCTCGGTGTCACGCTGCGCGGGCGAGTCGGCCCACGGGATCGGGGCCGCGTCCAGCCCGGGCACCGAGAGCACGGCGAGATCGACGTCGGCGTCGAAGTGCACCGTCGTTGCGCTGTGCTCACCGGTCACGTCACGGACGCGCACCGTGTCCGCTCCCGCGATGACGTGCGCGTTCGTGACCACGAAGCCGGGTTGGGTGACGAAGCCCGAGCCCGACGAGATCGTGTCCGCGCACCCGGTGGCGCGGATCTGCACGGTCGCGGGCTGGCCCGCTTCGGCCGCCGCGCGCACCGCCTCGTCGCTGGTCGGAGCCACGGGCGGCGCGGTGATCGCCCGGCCGGGCCCGGCGAACACCTGGGGAAAGCCCTGGTCATCGAGGTAGGTGGTCACCCGCCCGAACAGGTCCGGCGCCTCCGGCAGCGCGTCGTCGATGAGACCGACGATGCGGGACTGGGCCACCTGCTGCGACAGCGCGGGAACCGGGCCCTGTGCCAGCACGCTGGACAGCAGCCACACGACGAGCAGCAGGCCGCCGGCCCCTACGGCGATGCCGGCGAGCCGGTCGAAGACCCCCACCCCCGCGCGGTGGGCCGCATGCCGCAGGCGCAGCCCGACGCCGAGGCCGAGGCCCTGGCCGAGGAGGACGAGGAACACGAGGAGGCCCAGGGTGAGCAGCGCCAGCCCGGGCCCTGGTTCGGCGATGAAGAGGCGTGCGATCGTCGGTGCCGCCCAGGCGCCGAGCACGAGGCCCAGGCCCGCCCCGCCGAACGCGGCGACCTGCGAGACGGCGCCCTGCAGCCAGCCCCGGATCAGGGCGTAGACGAGCAGCAGGACCAAGAGGAGGTCCAGCAGGTTGAGGGTCGCAGGGGTGGCGTCCACCCAGCCATCCTATGGACCCTCGCGCGGACCCGGTCGTCCGGGTGCGCAGGAGGCTGCGGACCGCGCGGCCGTGCGGTTACCGTGTGTGCGTGCTCGCGCTCGCGGACGTCCAGGCTGCGGCTGCGGTGCTCACGGGCGTGGTGCACCGGACCCCCGCGCTCACCTGCCGCACCCTCGACGAGCTGACGGGGGCAGCGCGGGTGCACGCGAAGGCCGAGTGCTTCCAGCGTGCGGGCGCCTTCAAGCTGCGGGGGGCCTACCACGCCATCGCGACCCTGCCCGAGACCGCACGCCGGGCCGGGGTCGTGGCGTACTCGTCGGGCAACCACGCGCAGGCGGTCGCGCTCGCAGCGGCGTTGCTCGGCACCACCGCGGTGATCGTGATGCCGCACGACGCGCCGGAGAGCAAGGTCGAGGCCACCGCAGGCTACGGTGCGGAGGTTGTCCGCTATGACCGCTACCGCGAGGACCGCGCCGCGATCGCCGCGCGGCTGGCCGGTGAGCGGGGCCTGGCGGTCATCCCGCCGTACGACCACCCGGCGGTCATGGCCGGACAGGGCACGGTGGCCCTCGAGCTGCTCGAGCAGGCCGGAGCGCTCGACGTGCTCGTGGTGCCCGTCGGTGGGGGCGGGCTGGCTGCGGGATGCGCGGTGGCGGCCAGGGCGCTGTGCCCGGGCATCCGCGTCGTCGGCGTGGAGCCCGAAGCGAGTGACGACACCGCCCGCTCGCTCGCCGCGGGACGCCGCGTCCGCATCAACGTCCCGCGCACGATCGCTGACGGCCAGCAGCTCGACTGTCCGGGGGTGCTGACCTTTCCGGTGCTGGCAGCGCACCTGGCTGCCGTCGCGCTCGTGAGCGACGCGGAGATCGTGGAGGCGATGCGGTTCGCGTTCGCGCGCATGAAGATCGTTCTGGAGCCGAGCGGCGCGAGCGCGCTCGCCGCCGTGTTGGCCGGCCACATCGACCTGCGCGGACAGCGCGCCGGCATCGTCCTGTCTGGCGGGAACGTCGATCCCGCGCGTTTTTGCGCCCTCGTCGCGGGCGCGTGAGGGGGCTCCGGAGCCGCGACGGCTGCTCAGACGAGGGTGCGCACCTGGCCCTCGGAGGCGCGCAGGACGGCCCGTGCGGCTTCGTGCAGGGCCCTGTGATGGCGTCGGAACGTGGCGATCTCGTCCTGCTCATCGACCGCGCCGCCCGCGGCGCGCTCGTCGAGCGCCGCGGCGAGTGCGGCGTTCGCATCCTCGAGGCGGGCGAGTGCGGCATCCCAGTCAGCCGCGGCGGCCTCCTGGCGCAGGTGCATGTTCGGTGCCTGCAGCAGGGCCCGCTCGAGGTCCTGGATGACGGTGAGCACGACATCCGTGGTGGTGCGCACCCCCGGGGTCGTGAGCAGATGCAACGCCTGGAGCTTGCGCATCGCCATCGCCATGACGAGCTGGGGCTCGCCGAGCTCCGCCACCGCGGAGTCGACGGCACGCAGGTCGATGGTGACGTTGTCCGGCACCTGGAACCAGCTGCGGAGCTGGTCGAACAGCACCTCGACCGACGTGCGCACGGCCAGCAGCTCGCGCGGCTTGGGGATCTCCTCCATGGCTGCCGCAGGCTACCGCGCCCCGCTCCGAACAGGGCAATGGCGGGGCCGGTTCGGACCCCGCGCACGGCGGGTCTACCCTTGCCCTGGCATGGATGACGCCACCGCGCTGCTCATGACCGTCACCGGGCGTGACCGCCCCGGACTCACCTCCGGGCTGTGCGGCGCGTTGGCGGACGTCGGTGCCCGGATCGTCGACATGGAACAGGTCACGATCCGCGACCGCCTCGTGCTCGGGATCCTCGTCTCGCTCGGTGACGAGGAGGCGCGAACGCGGGCTGCGGTCCGCAGCAGAGCGGAGGAGCTCGGCGTCGAGGTCGAGTTCGAGCCGGTGGCCGCCCGCCAGCCCACCCGCGACGCCGTGCGCCACTACGTGACGATCCTCGGCCAGCCGCTGGGGGCCCGAGCGCTGTCTGCGGTGACCGGGCGCATCGCCGAGTGCGGGGCGAACATCGATCGGATCGTCCGGCTGTCGCGCTATCCCATCCTGTCGTTCGAGCTGCTGGTGTCGGGCGGTGACCCGGAGCGCCTGCGCCGCGAGCTCGTGAGCGAGGCTGCCGCACAGCACATCGACGTGGCCGTGCAGCGCGCGACGTTGTACCGCCGGGCGAAGCGCCTCATCGTGATCGACGTGGACTCCACGCTGCTGCAGGGCGAGGTGATCGAGGACCTTGCCGCGCACGCCGGCTGCCAGCCCGAGGTGACCGAGATCACCGCGCTGGCGATGGAGGGAGCGCTGGACTTCGCCGAGGCGCTGCGCAAGCGAGTCGCGCTGCTGGAGGGCCTGCCCGCCAGCGCCCTCGACGAGGTTCGCGACCGGGTCCAGCTCACCCCCGGCGCGCGCACCCTCACGCGCACGCTGCGCCGCCTCGGGTTCGTCACCGGGATCGTCTCGGGCGGGTTCACGCACATCACCGACCATCTCCAGCGCCAGCTCGACATCGACCACGCACACGCGAACACACTCGAGATCCGCGACGGCTTCCTCACCGGCCGCCTGGTCGGCCCGCTCGTCGACCGACCCGCCAAGGCCGAGTGGCTCGAGGAGCTGGCGCGCCGCAACGGGGTGCCGCTGGGCCAGACGGTTGCGGTCGGCGACGGCGCCAACGATCTGGACATGCTCCAGCGCGCGGGGCTCGGGATCGCCTTCAACGCCAAGCCGCTCGTGCGCGCGGCAGCCGACACCGCGGTCAGCGTCCCCTACCTCGACGCGATCCTCTTCCTGCTCGGCATCACCCGCGAGGAGATCGAAGCCGCCGACGCGGAGGATCCGGGTTTCACACCCCCGCCCCGCATCCCCCTGCCAGACGCCCGGTAGGACGCCGCGCCGGGCCACCCGGCCCAGCGTCGAGGCGGTGCGCTTGGGCGTGCGGCCACGCCAGCCCGAGTAGGATGCCCGCATGCTGAGGAGCCTGCGCCGACCCAAGACCACGACGAACCCGCTGTTCTACTCCGAGCGCGTCCGGTCACTCCTCGGACACGACGAGGACCGGCTCCAGCGGGCCCTCGAGGACCCGCGCAGCCTCGACCTGCTCACCTGGAACGTGTTCGAGTCGATGGACACCGACCCTGACCGCGCGTACCTCGCGTCGCTGCTGGAACCACTCGCCGGCAGCGATCTGCGGGCCCCGGTGCGCATCATCCTGTGGACCGGACGGCACCGGGAGCCCCTGCTGCGTCCCAGCCCCGAGTACGTGCGTCACATCCGCGCGCGGGTGGACGGCGCCGCTGATCTGGACGCGTTCACCGCGCCGATCGAGGCGCCCGTGCGCATCGAGACCCCGGAGCTCGTCGTGCTCGTCGACACGATGCTCGACGCGGTGCCCCCCGGCGCGGGCGGGCGCGACCGGGTCATCGAGCTCGTCGACGCCGGGCTCACCCACGCACGCTACGTCGGCAAGACCCTCGTCGTCGCCTACGTCTACCGCTCGGGCAGCGACGGCGCGGCGCGGGTGTCAGCCAGGCTCAACAGCCTGCGCGACCCGGACCGGCTCGCCGCCGCGCTGCCGTGGCGGGAGCGGGTGCCGGAGGTTCGCTTCCGCGAGGTCTCCTGGCAGCAGCTGCTGCGGACCTGGGAGCGCGAACGCGAGCACTTCATGCTGTCCGGCCAGCCCGTCCGCGACTTCCTCCAGCACGCCGAACGTCTCGGCCTGCGCTGACCGCCGCCTAGTCGCTCACCGCCTCCGCGGCCCCCTTCTCGGTGCTGGCCGCCGCGGACGGGATCTGACCTTCGGAGTCCTCCAGGTGGGCGCGCACGAACCACTGGTACAGCTCCAGCTTCTCGCTCTGCCCGATCAGCATGTCCTGGCTCACGAGGTCGAGGTCGTCGAACTCCGCGATCGCCTTGCGGTGGTCGGTGATGATGCCGGTGTAGGTCTTGTCGAGCGCCGCGAGGTGCTGCCCGACGGACGCCCGCCCCAGGCTGTAGTCGTCCCAGGTGCGAGCCGCCACCACTGCGCCCGGGGTGCCCTGGGGCACGTGCCCGAGCGTGGCGATGCGCTCGGCGACCGCATCCGCCATCTCCCGTGCCGCATCGACCTGCGGGTCCAGCATCTCGTGGACCGCGATGAAGTTGGGGCCCACCACGTTCCAGTGGATGTGCTTCAGGGTCAACGTCAGGTCGATCAAGCTGTTGAGGCGGTCCTGCAGCACCGCCGCGATCCGCTTCGCATCGTCGGCATCAAGGCCAGGCACGGTGTAGTTGCTTGCCATGAGAGACTTCTCCTTCAGCGCTAACCGGTTGCGTCGAGCTACGGCTGTTACTGTGAGAGTCCTACCCTGTGCGCAACACCCGTATGCCGCGTTGACGGGGCCGGCCGATGCGGCGAGCGTGATGGCAGGCGCCACAGCAGGCGCCACAACGGACGAGGACGACGCCGATGACCACCAGCCCGATCAGCCAGCCGATCGCCGCCCGCGTGCGCGACCTCAGTGAGTCGCCGACGCTTGCGATCACCGCCAAAGCCAAGGCGCTGCGCGCCGCAGGTGAGGACGTGATCGGCTTCGGGGCGGGCGAGCCGGACTTCCCCACCCCCGCCCACGTCGTCGAAGCGGCCCAGCGGGCCTGCGCCGACCCGGTGATGCATCGCTACACCCCGGCAGCAGGCCTGCCGGCGCTGCGCGAAGCGGTGGCGGTGAAGACCAAACGGGATTCCGGGCTCGAGGTCAGCCCCGACGAGGTGCTCGTCGCCAACGGCGGCAAGCACGCGCTCTACAACGTCTTCCAGACCCTCATCGATCCGGGGGACGAGGTGTTGCTGCCGGCGCCCTACTGGGTCAGCTACCCCGAGCAGATCAAGCTCGCCGGCGGCAAGCCCGTGGAGGTGCCGACCGGTGCCGACAGCGGCTTCCGCGCCTCGGTCGCACAGTTCGACGCTGCGCGGACGAACCGGACCCGCGCCCTCATGTTCACGTCTCCGTCCAACCCCACCGGAGCGGTGTACGCCCCCGACGAGGTCGAGGCGATCGGTCGCTGGGCAGCGGATGCGGG
>SKPY01000538.1 GCA_007119305.1 Nitriliruptorales bacterium | reverse complement strand
CGGCGATCACGGCGCCGAGACCGGGGCCGAGCCGGAGCGTGCGCGGCGGCGTCAGCACCGCCAGAGCGCGGGGTGCGATCGCCACCGCCGCCGCCGCGGCGAGGACCCTGAGCGGCCAGGCCCCCGGACCCGACAACGACCAGAGACCCACGCCGACGGCGGCGGCGAGCAGCCCGGCCGCGAGCAGCCGGCGCTTGCGTCCACCCGCGCGAGCGGGCCTGGCCGGCAGGCGGGCGAACGTCGGCAGCGTGAGCACCGCGACCAGCACCGTGATCGGCACGAGGCCGGCGAACACCCAGCGCCACGACGCCATCTCGGCGACGGCGCCCGCGAGCGCGGGACCGATGAGCGCCGGCACCACCCAGGCGCTCGAGAGGAACGCCAGGATCCGGGGCCGTTCGGCGTCGGGGTACGCGATCGTCAGGGCGACGTAGATGCAGGTGATGACGGCGCCGGCGCCGGCGCCCTGCAGCACCCGCGCCAGGACGACGGTGATCATGGAGGGCGCGATGGCAGCCAGGACGAGGCCGACCGCGAAGGCCAGGAGGCCGAGCGTGAACGCGCGCGCGGGCCCGCGCCGATCGGCCTCGTTGCCGCCCCACACCGTGCCGAACAGCGACGCCAGCATGTAGGCGGAGAAGATCCAGCCGTAGAACTCGAGCCCACCCAAGTCGGCCGGGATGCGCGGCGCGATCGTGACGACCGCCAGACCGCCGAACGCCATGACCGTGATGCCCAGCACCAGGCCGATCGTCAGGGCGCCGCCGGGCGCCTGGGCGGGAGCGGCGGTCGCGGGCGCAGCCTCCTCGGGCGCCGCGCCCGGCGACAGGGGTCCTTGGGCGCTCATCGGCTGCCCGCCTCCGGGTCCTCGCGGTCGCGGTGGATCCATCCCGCGGCCCACATCACCCACAGCCACCAGCCCTTGACGGGCCGGTAGACGAGCAGCACGCTCGCGACCGCCGTCGCGACCAGCCACCACTCGAGGCCCACGAACAGCCCCCGCCTCGCGACGAGCAGCGTGCCGACCACCGCCACGGCCAGCACGCCGATGGCGTAGGCGATGACGGCCGCGCCCAGCCACGAGCCGGGATCGCGCTCGAAGCGCACCCCGCACACCGGGCACGACGCCACGACCCTCGAGAGCCCGCGGACCGCCTGGCCCTCGCGGCAGTTGGGGCACCGGCCGAGGATCGCCGCGACCATGGCGCGCCCATCGCGCCAGCGCTCGAGCTGCGTGGGAGCGCGGGTGCGCTCTCGGCCGGCGCAGAGGTGGCGTCCGTTCCCCCCGGCGGTGCCGGTGGGCGGGCTGCCCCCGAAGGCCGTGGCTGGTCATCGAGCATCTCTGCTGCCGGGCCATCGTGCGGCCCCGGCGGCTCCTGCGCGGCTCCGACTTCCCCGCTCGGACGGAGACCCTCCGGCGGCCCCGGCTGCTCGTCCGCGGCGCCGACTTCCTCTCCCGGGCGGAGGCCATCGTGCGGCCCCGGCTGCCCGTCCGCGGCTCCGACTCCCCCGGCTGTACGAGGCGCATCGCCGTGATCCGCGTCGGCCGCCGCCAGCGCGAGCACCGCAGCGGTGACCGGCCCGCCACCGAGCACGCCGACCAGCACGACCAGTGCTCCAGCCACGAGTGCCAAGGGCCCGAGCCCGGTGGCGACCCCTACGGCCATCCCGGATGCGACCAGGAGGGCGGCCGTTCCGGTACCGGCCAACACGAGGCCGGCGCGCCGTCGCGGCGGCGTCAGTGGACCGAGCAACCAACCGGCCGTCGTCGCACTCAAGGCGATCAACAACAGCACGGAGACGACGACGATCACGCGCGCGCCTCCGGCTCGACCGGGAGATCGGCCGTGACAGCGGACTCTGCAGCCGACGTCGCATCGGACGTGCTATCTGCCGTCGCATCCGACGTGGCATCGGACGTGGCATCGGCCGTCGCATCGGCCGTGGTACCGGCCGACGTATCGGCCGTGAGATCGGCCGCGACGTTCGCCGTGGCCTCGACTGCGGCATCGGCTGCCGCATCGGCTCCGGCGTCGGCCGTGACATCGGCCCGCTTCAGGAGGGCCGCCGCGAGCGGACGAGCTGCGCGTTCCTGCGGCCACATGGCCGCGTGCAGACGCTGACTGATCGCCTGCTTCGTGATGCCCAGCCGCTGCGCGGCGTCGGTCTGTGTCTGGCCGGCCGCGACCAGGTCGATGGCCTCCCATCCGGGTTCGGAACGCCGTTGCACCACCGCCGCGAGCAGGCGCAACAGGACCTCGGCCTCCTGGGCGGCGTGGGCATCGGGTGAGCCGACCCCGAGGCGCTGCGGATCCCGTTTGGCCCGCGTCACCGCGTCGCGAGCGTGTTCGAAGGCCGCGCCGCTGCCCGCTCGGGTACTCGCCGGGAGTGGCTGCATCGTCGGCCCCGTCCCGATCCCGATGCTCCAGCGGTCGGTCCGCACCAGGTCCAGCGCCAGCTCGACCACGGTGCTGGGCTCGTCGAGCAGACCCTGGAACTCGTCGCCGCTCGTGCGTTCGAACGGTCGCACCAGGGCGCCCCCGGCACGCACCGACAGCCGCGTCACCGCGTCCTCCACGAGGTCCGCACCGCGCCGACTGTGGCGCTGATCCACCGTGAGCACGAACATCAGCACCTCCGCTGGTCAAGGCTAGCGACCTTACCAGTGCCGGTCAAGCTGAGAAGCTTCACGCTTCGTCGGCTGGAGGCAAACGTCGCGGCGCTCGTCCTGGTTCCCCGCGAGCGCGGGTGCGTCGCCGCTCGTGCGGCCCGCGCATCAGGCACGAGCACCGCGACCGCAGAGGTCAAGCGGGTTACCGGGGAGGTCGAGGTCAAGGCCGACTCGTCCTTGTCCCCACGCCGCCCTCCTCGCG
>SKPY01000401.1 GCA_007119305.1 Nitriliruptorales bacterium | reverse complement strand
GGCACCCCCACCTCGACGAAGTGGCGCACCGCGTCGCCGAACAGCTTGAGCTGGTCGATCGTCTGGTTCGCGCCGGTGTGGCGCAGCTCCGGCGGCCGGTCGGCGGAGAGCACCACCAGCGGCACCCGGCCGGTGTCGGCCTCGACCACGCCCGGATGCAGGTTGGCCACCGCCGAGCCCGAGGTGGTGACCACCACCGCGGGCCTCCCGCTGGCCCGCGCCAACCCCAGGGCGAGGAACGCCGCGGAGCGCTCGTCGGTCTCCACGTGCAGGCGCAGCCGCTCGTCGTCGTGCAGCGCCATCGCCAGCGCGGTCGAGCGGCTGCCGGGGGCCAGCACCGCGTCGGTGACCCCGCCGCGCGCCAGCTCGTCGACCACGACCAGCGCCAGCGCATGCGAGGGGTTGGCCGCCTTCATGCCGAGTCGGCCCCGACACGGTGGGCGTCGGCCGCCCGCAGGCGCTCCAGCAGCTCCAGGGAGGTCTCCGGGTCGGGCGCGAACGCATCCAGCAGCGCCGGGTCGGGAGCCACGCGGCGGACCTCCAGCGCCCCGCCCACCGGGACCAGCGGGGCGTCGGTGAGGTCCCCGGCCAGCAGCGTCGCCGTGCCCAGCCCGCAGGCATGCGGCAGCTCATCCAGCGCGGCTGCCAGGGCCACCCCGGCCGCCAGGCCCACCGACGTCTCCACCGCGGAGGACACCACCGCCGGCAGGCCCGCGGCCTGCACCACCTCCAGCGCACGCCACACCCCACCCAGCGGCTGCACCTTGACGACCACGATGTCGGCGGCGGCCAGCCCGGCGATCCGCAGCGGATCCTGGGCGGTGCGCACCGACTCGTCGGCGGCCAGCGGCACCGTCACCCGCCGACGCAGCTCGGCGAGCTCCTCCAGGGTGGCGCACGGCTGCTCGGCGTACTCGAGGCCACCGGCGGCCCGGTCCAGCCGCTCGAGCGCGTGCGCCGCCGTCGCCACGTCCCACGCGGCGTTCGCGTCCACCCGCACGTGCCCGTCCGGGCCCAGCGCGTCCCGCACCGCCGCCACCCGGTCGAGGTCGTCGGACAGCTGTTGCCCCGGCTCGGCGACCTTGACCTTCGCGGTCGCGCACCCCGAGCCCGCCACCAGCTCGTAGGCGGTGGCGGCGTCCACCGCGGGCACCGTGGTGTTGACCGGGACCCGGTCACGGACCGGGTCGGGGAAGGGCTCCTCGGCCGCCTCGCGGGCCGCCGTCAGCCAGGTCGCCGCGATCTCGGGCCCGTAGTCGGGGAACGGGGAGAACTCCCCCCAGCCGGCCGTCCCCGACAGCAGCACCCCCTCACGCGAGGTCACCCGGCGGAAGCGGTGGCGCATCGGCACGGAGAACGTGCGCAGCTGCATCATCCGCCTCCCCAGGCCAGTCCGACGGCCAACCCTACGCCGTACAGCAGCTGGCAGCGGCCCGTCGCACCCAGCGCCGCCAGCAGCGCGGGACCCCGGCGGCGCTTGGGGGCCACCTCCCGGTGCGACTGCAGCGCACCGGCCGAGCCGTGCACCAGGCCCGTGACGCGCCCGGCCAGCGGCAGCGCGACCAGCGCCAGCAGCGGGGCGGGATGTTGCAGCAGCAGCGCCAGCAGCGGCGCGAACGCGATCGCCGACCACACCAGCGAGGTCAGCAGATGGATCGTGCGCTGCTCACCGAGCCGCACCGCCAGGGTGCGCTTGCCCGCCAGCGCGTCCGTCGGGATGTCCCGCAGGTTGTTGACCACCAGCAGCGCCGTGGCCAGCCCCCCGACCGGGATCGCCGCCAGCGTCGCCAGCAGTCCCACCGACTCGTCCTGGACGTACTGCGAGCCGACCGTGGCCACCAGCCCGAAGAACACGAACACGAACACCTCGCCCAGCCCCCGGGAGGCGTAGGGCCGGCGCCCGCCCGAGTAGCCCAGCGCCGCCAGCATCGCCACCAGCCCCACGACCAGCAGCTCCCAGCCGACCAGCGACGCCAGCACGAGCCCCGCCACCGCCGCCAGCGCCAGCACCAGCGCCATCGCGCGCTTCATCGCACCCGGCGCCACCAGGCCGCTGGCCACCGCCCGGCGCGGCCCCACCCGCTCGTCGGTGTCCACCCCCTTCACCCCGTCGAAGTAGTCGTTGGCGTAGTTCACCGCCACCTGCAGGCTCAACGCCACCAGCAGCGCCAGCGCCGCGCGGCCCCAGTACAGCTCGTCCAGCCCTCGCTGTGCGGCCGCCGTGCCCACCAGCACCGGCACCACCGCCGCCGGCAGCGTCCGCGGCCGCGCGGCCTCCAGCCACACGTTCACCGACAACCCCCCATCGGCGGCGCCGCCTGGGTCACGATGAGCTCCTCGGTCTCGCGGGGAGACGTTCCCCCCTAGCCGAGAGGGGGAACGAGGCGCCGCCGAACCAGGCGGCGGCGCCGATGGGGGGTTGTTCGTTCAGTAGTGGTAGGGGTAGGCGGACCAGTCGGGGTCGCGCTTCTCGAGGAAGGCGTCGCGGCCCTCCTGTGCCTCGTCGGTCATGTAGGCCAGGCGGGTGGCCTCGCCGGCGAAGACCTGCTGGCCCATCAGCCCGTCGTCGGTGAGGTTCATCGCGAACTTCAGCATCCGGGTGGCGGTCGGCGACTTGCCGTTGATCCTCTCCGCCCAGTCCAGCGCCACCTCCTCGAGCCGCTCGTGGTCGACCACGGCGTTGACCGCGCCCATGCGGTGGGCGTCCTCGGCCGAGTACTCGGCGCCGAGGAAGAAGATCTCGCGGGCGAACTTCTGGCCCACCTGCTTGGCGAGGTAGGCCGAGCCGAACCCGCCGTCGAAGGACGCGACGTCGAGGTCGGTCTGCTTGAAGCGCGCGTGCTGCCTCGACGCCAGCGTGAGGTCGCAGACCACGTGCAGCG
>SKPY01000336.1 GCA_007119305.1 Nitriliruptorales bacterium | reverse complement strand
CGGGCCGGTCCAGCCCGTGCGCCGGCGGAACTCCTCCATCGACTCGCCCTTGCGGGGGCGCTCGACGAACTGCTCGGCCTTGATCGCGTCGTGCAGCTTCAAGATGCCGTCCATGAGCATCTCGGGGCGGGGCGGGCACCCCGGCACGTACATGTCGACGGGCACCACGTGGTCCACACCCTGGACGATCGCGTAGTTGTTGAACATCCCGCCGCTTGAGGCGCACACCCCCATCGACAGCACCCACTTCGGGTCGGCCATCTGGTCGTAGAGGTTGCGCAGGATGGGCGCCATCTTCTGGCTGACGCGCCCGGCGACGATCATGAGGTCGGCCTGGCGTGGCGACGCCCTGAAGACCTCCATCCCGAAGCGGGACATGTCGTAGTGCGCCCCGCCGGTCGACATCATCTCGATCGCGCAGCAGGCGAGGCCGAACGTGGCGGGCCACAGGGACCCGGAGCGGCCCCAGTTGACGAACTTCTCGACGTTCGTCAGCAGGATGCCTTCGGGCACGCGGCTCTCTAGTCCCACTCCAGGCCCCCCTTGCGCAGGACGTAGTAGTAGCTCTCGAACAGCAGCGCGACGAAGATGCCCATCACCGCGAGGCCGTACCAGCCGAGGTCCCGCAGCACCGTCGCCCACGGGTACATGAAGACCGCCTCGACGTCGAAGATGATGAACAGCATGGCGACGAGGTAGAACTTCACCGCGAAGCGGGTGCCGCGGATGTCCGTGGTGGGGTCGGGGATGATCCCGGACTCGTAGGGTGCCTCCTTCGCGGGGTTCGGCTGGTGCGGGCCGAGCTTCGCCGACACGGCCAGCGACACCCCGACGAACGCCGTCGCGAGGGCGGCGAGCAGGACGAGCGGCAGGTACTCAGCGAGCACGCGGTCCTCCGTCGGGACGGGTCCGGGCACCACCCCGGCAGACGGCCGGGGGGCGGGCGGTCCAGCCCGTAAGCCTAGGGGCGTGGCGGCGCGGGCGACAAACCGTCACAACTCGGCCCTCATGCGGCCGGCACCGCCCGGGACAGCGTGTTCAACAGGCGGTCGGTCGCGTCCGCGCTGGGGCGGTCGACGAGGTGCGCCATCGTCCGGAAGACGAACTGCATGAGGCCCCGCCGGGGCATGCCGTGGGTGACGCAGAAGCGCATGATCTCGGGGTTGGCCATGATCTGCGCGAACAGGTTGCCGAGGGTGTAGTAGCCGCCCCAGGCGGCGCCGACCGCGCTGGGGTAGGCCTGCAGCGGCGCGTCGGAGCGCGCACGCAGCGCGGCGTCCGCGGCCTCGGACGCGAGCTCGGCGGCCTCGATCGCGTAGCTGATGCCCTCGCCGTTGAACGAGTTCACCATCCCGGCGGCGTCCCCGATGAGCATGGCGCCCTTGTGCACGGCAGGCTTGCGGTTGTGGCCCATGGGCAGGCCGGCGCTGCGTGCCTTGCCGACCTGGGTCGTCGGGTCGATCTCCCACTCGGGGGGGAAGCTCGCGATCCACTCGTCCAGGGTCTTGCGGTAGTTCGTGGCCCGGAAGGCCTCCGAGCTGCCCAGCAGGCCCCAGCCGACGTTCACGAGCCCGTCGTCGAGCGGGAAGATCCAGCCGTAGCCGGGCAGCAGGTCGCCGACGGCGCCACCACGGCCCGGAGCGCCGGCGGCGCCGACGCCCGAGCCCTTGGTGCGCATCTCGAGGAAGCCCTCCATCATCTGCATCTGCGCACGGGGGCTGCGGTAGTAGGCCCGCACGGCGACGCCCAGGGGCCGCGCGCGGTTGCGGTGCAGGCCGAGCGCCACCCCGAAGCGCGACGAGCCCCCGTCGGCGACGATGACCACCGGCGCGCGCACGACGCCGTGCCCGGCATCCCCCCTGCGGTAGGCGACGCCGGCCACGCGCGCCTCGCTGCTGGTGAGGTAGACCGGGCCGGTGACCTCGCAGCCTTCCCACACCTGGGCACCGGCCTTCTCGGCGTTGCGCGCCAGCGTGTGGTCGAACAGCGCACGCGTGGCGGTGACCGAGTGCGCCGGCCAGTCCGGCAGGTCCGGCCACGGCAGGTCGAGCACCACGCCCCCGCCGTACATCCGCAGGCCCTCCTGGCGGGCCCAGCCCGCGGGCTCGCCCCGCGCCTCCGCCTCGAGCCCGAGCGTCGCCAGGGCGCGCACGGCCCGCGGCGTCAGCCCGTCACCGCAGACCTTGTCGCGGGGAAAGGTCTCCTTCTCGAGCAGGACCACGTCATGGCCCGCCTGCGCGAGGAAGTACGCCGCGGCGCTGCCGCCCGGTCCGGCACCCACGACCACCGCGTCAGCATGCGCGACAACGTCCGGTGCGCGGCCCTTCGTCACCCGACTCCTCCTCGGCTGCGGGGCTGCCACCCCGATCGCGGGCACCCTACCATCGGCGCCATTGTGAACACATTCACAAGTCGCCACAACCGTCGGGGCGCACGGCGTGGTGCAGCGCGACGATCCCCCCGGTCAGGTTCTTCCAGCGCACCCGGCTCCAGCCGGCGTCGGCGAGCACCTGGGCCAGGCCCTCCTGGTCGGGCCAGGCCAGGATCGATTCGGCGAGGTAGCGGTACGCCCCCGGGTCGCTCGTCACCAGGTTGGCCAGGCGCGGGATCACGCGGGCGAGGTAGTGGTGGTAGACGGTGCGGAAGGCTCGCCACGTCGGTGTCGCGAACTCGAGCACGGCGAGGCGCCCGCCGGGCCTGGTCACGCGGGCGAGCTCGGCCAGCCCCGCCGCCGGGTCAGGCAGGTTGCGCAGGCCGAACGCGATCGTCGTCACGTCGACGCTCCCGTCGGGCAGCGGCAGGCGCATGCCGTCGCCGTTGCACCACAGCACCCCGGCCGGGCTCCCGCCCGCCGAGCGCAGCGGGGGGCGGGGGAGGCGGCCCGCGCG
>SKPY01000480.1 GCA_007119305.1 Nitriliruptorales bacterium | reverse complement strand
GTGGCCAGCGCCCCTGGCGCCGAGGCCGGGGGACCCGACGCCGAGGTGGCTGAGGCCGGGAGACCGGACGCTCAGGCCGCGGAGGCGGGCGAGGCCTCCGCGCGGGTGCTCGTCACGCTGGACGACCCTGCCGATCTCGATGCCGTCAGCGAGGCGCTGGCCGCGTTGGGGTCCACCCGGCAGCTCGCGCCCCGGGTGCTGGCCGTCGACGCGCCTCGCGACGAGGTCGAGGGCGCCGTCGCCGGCTGGGACGCCCACGTCGCCGGCAACCACGAGTTCCGTGCGGCCTCCCGGCCCGACGACCCGCACTTCGAGCTCCAGTGGGGGCTGGAGAACACCGGCCAGCAGATCCCCGAGGGGTTCGGAACCTCAGGCGTGGAGGGCGTCGACGTCGGGGCTTTGCGGGCGTGGCGGCACACGCGCGGCTCCCGCGGGATCACCATCGCCGTCGTGGACACGGTGGTGGAGGCACACCCGGATCTGCGGGCGAACCTGCTGCCGGGTCGCAGCTTCGCGCCGGCCAGCGCCTGCCCGAACTCCTTCGTCGCCCACGGCACGGAGGTCGCCGGGGTGGCCGCGGCCGTCAGCGACAACGGCATCGGCATCGCGGGCATGGCGCCGCGCGTGCGGATCCTGCCCGTCGACTTCCTCGACACCTGCGGACGCGGCGACCTCGCGGGCGCGGTCTCCGCGATCTCGTGGGCGGCGCGCAACGGCGCGGACGTGATCGTGGCCAGCTTCGCCAGCGACACGCCGCCCTCGGACGACGAGGTGACGGCGCTGCGGGTCGCCATCGAGGATGCCGGTGTGCCGGTCATCGCCGCGGCCGGCAACGCCCCGGCGGGTGGGACCAATCGGGACCTGTCGGCCAGCGGTGCCATGCCGGTCTACCCGGCCTCGTTCCGGCTGCGCAACCAGCTCGCGGTCGCCGCGGTGGACAACCAGGGCGAGCTGGCGTCCTTCTCCAACTACGGCCGTCGCCACGTGGAGCTCGCCGCCCCGGGCCAGTCGATCTACGCGACCACCGTCGACCTGGCCGGTCAGCACACCTACGACTACGGCTCGGGCACCTCCCACGCGGTGCCCTTCGTGGCGGGCGCGGTGGCGCTCGCGCTCGGTCTCGAGCCGGTGCTGACCCCGGAGGCCATCCTCGATCTGACGGTGGCCACCACCCGGCCCCTCGACGACCTCGACGGCAGGGTGGCCAGCGGCGGGATGGTCGATGCCGGCGAGCTCGTCGAGCAGATCGCCGAGGGGGGTGCGTGCCCGACGGCGGGTGTGCCGGCCAGCCGCTTCCGTGACGTTCCCGAGGACAGCGTGCATGCGCTCGGCGTGGACTGCATCGCCTGGTGGGGCATCACCCGGGGCCGCGCGCCCACGGAGTACGAGCCGCGATCCCCGGTGACCCGCGGGCAGATGGCCACGTTCCTGGGCACCATGATCGACGCGGGACCCGGGCTGCCGTCGAATCCCCCCGATGCCTTCCCCGACGTGGCCGGCAGCGTCCACGAGGACCCCATCAACGCCCTGGCCAGGCTCGGGATCGTCCGGGGCTTCCGCGACGGGACCTACCGGCCCTCCGAGCCGGTCACCCGCGCGCAGATGGCCTCGTTCCTGGTCAACACCTACGAGCACCTGGTCGGCGACGCTCCCTCGCCGAGCTCGCCGTGGTTCCGCGACACCCGCGGGTCGGTGCACGAGGGCGCGGCCGAGAGCCTGTGGGAGCTGGGGATCACCGCCGGCACCGCACCGCGCACCTACGACCCGCACCCTGACGTGCGCCGCGACCAGATGGCCTCGTTCGTGGCACGGCTGCTGGACCGGGTGACCCGCGACGGAATCATCGAGCCTCGCTGACGCGCACGCCGCCACCTTGTGACAACCCCCACCTGCCCCCGCGGGGCTGCCTGGCGGTCATGACCGTTTGACTATTCTATGCAGTCGCATACTATAGTCAACGGTCGTCGAGGATCGTCGACGGAGTCGTGGTGCTGCTGCAGCGTCCCTTCGAGGCCCTCACGCCGACACTCGACGGCCCGGTCCTGCAGGTGCTGGCTGGAGCGGACCATCGATTCTCCGTCTCGCGCGTTACCGCGCTGGTCGGCGACGCCTCGCCGGCCGGGGTTCGCAAGACGCTCAACCGACTCGCAAGCCAGGGGCTGGTGCTTCGCGAGTCCGACGGCGTCGCCTACCTCTACCAGCTCAACCGCGAGCACCTGCTCGCTGGGCCGGTGCTCGAGATCGCTCGCGCTCGAGAGATGCTCCGTGAGCGGGTCACCGAGCAGGTCCGCACGTGGGCGGTCGAGCCGCGCCTGGTGGCGCTCTTCGGGTCGGCCGCCCGGGGCCAGATGCACCTCGAGAGCGACCTGGACGTGCTGGCCGTCGCCGACGCCCCCGACGACCGCTGGCTCGACGATCTCGGTCGGCTGTGCGAGGCGATGACGTCGTGGACGGGCAACCACACCCGCCCGCTGGTGCTCACCTCCGACGAGCTCGCCTCGCAGGACGAACCGGTCCTCGCCGAGATCGGGCGTGACGCGCTGGTGTTGTTCGGGGACGCGGGACTGCTGCGCCACGCCCGCTGGCTGAGCGGTTGAAGCGCTCGTCGCTGCCGCCCGCGAGGCTTGACGCCATCCGACGCGTCCCGCCGCAGGGAGGGTCGGCCGTGTCAGCGTTCGGCGCTGTCCCCGGAGCCGGTGTCGGGCGCGCCTGAGGAGGGGTGCTCGCTGTCGAGCGCTTCCGCGGAAGCGGGGCCGCCATCCGAGGCTGCCGCGGCGAGGCGGCGTGCCTCGCGCAGGTCCCGCGCGCCGACAGCCAGCGCCAGGGGGGCGATCACGAGCAGCCCGACGACCCGGCCCAGGGCCGTCGCTGCGAAGCCTGCGGCGGCCG
>SKPY01000467.1 GCA_007119305.1 Nitriliruptorales bacterium | reverse complement strand
GTGCCAGGCGAGCTCGAGCAGCGCGGGCAGGAAGCCGTCGTCGATGCGCAGCGCGGTCTGCAGGTGGCGCTCGGCCGCCTCGGCGTCGCCGAGCCGCTCGGCGCAGGCGGCGAGCAGGTAGTGCGGGCCCGGCAGCGCGGGGGCGCCGTCGGCGAGGACCGTCGCCCATCCCGCCGTGGCGGCGGCCTGCTCCTCGTCGACGCCGACGCCGAACAGCTCGGCGACGAACGCCTCGGCCACGTCGTCGAGCGACAGGCAGCCGGCCAGCGCCTCGACGAGCTCGGCCTGCTCCGCGAGCTCCTCGGGGCCTTCCTGCATGCTCAGCTGGAAGGCGGACAGCAGCAGCCTCAGCGCCTCGCGGCTCTGTGGGTCGAGGCCGTGGTCGTGCGCCTGGTCGGGGCCGGGTCCCCAGTCGGTGCCCGGCTCGCCCACCCAGTCGCCGTAGGTCTCAAGGCCTGCGGCAGCGAGCAGCTCGCTCAGCGGCGGCAGCGGCTCGCGCAGCACGTCCGGCTGGTCGACGAGCACGGCGAGCAGCAGCTGGGAGGTCTCGATCGGCGCGCCCTCGGGGCTCTGCGTGGCGAACGCCGCGGCGAGCGCCTCCGCGGCCGGCTCGAGCGCGCCGACGGCATCGGCCGGATACACCTCCAGCTGGCCGTCGGCGAAGCGGAACGCCGCCAGCTGCCCGGCCGCCAGCTGCTCCAGCCAGCCCGGCGGGCCCTCCAGCAGCCAGACCGCGGTCTCGCCCGCGTCGCGGTCGGGGTCGCTGAGCTCGAGCCGCACCGTGCCGCCGCCGGCCAGCGGGAACTCGTCGTCGACCGGCAGCACGAGCAGCTCGAGGTCCGGTTCGACCTGCACCACGCCCGTGGCGATCTCCTCGGCGCTGAGCAGGGTCGTCGCCACCGCCCCGTCGAGCGTGGTCGCGACGTCGAGCTGGCGGCCGTCGGGCAGCTCGCCGATGTCGTCGCACTCGATGAGCTCGTCGTCGAGGACCGCCTCGGGGTCGTCGTCGCCGAGGTCGAAGCCCTGCGCCTGCAAGCGGGGGACGAGGTCGGCGAGTTCCATGGCGCCGTGCTCGCGTAGGAGCGCCAGGGCTGCGGCTTGCAGCGGGGTGGGGTCGAATGCGTCGGTCATGCCGGCAGGGTAGACGAGGTCGTCCGCCCCCGGGTAGCGGAGCGCAGCACGCGGTGCGGGCGGAACCCCGGACCGCCGCTCGCGCCTACCGCCCGCCCGGCGCGACGACCTCCCCGTCGGGGAAGAAGGTCGGGAAGTCGTCGGGGAAGATCGTGAGGGCCGGCACCGTCGGCAGGGGCTCGTCCGCGCGCGGCCCGTCCACGCCGCTGCCACGCGCCTGGTCCCAGCGCGTGCCGCTGTCAGGGTCCACGAGGTAGGCGCCGTCGAGGGTGAGGGTGAGGTCGTCCCCGTCCAGCGAGCGGGCGAACACCTGCCAGCGACGCGCGTCGCGCGGGTCGACCACCACGGCGATCGGCACGCCGTCGACGCGGTCCGAGACGACGCCTGCCTCCCGCACCTCGGCGACCGGGTAGCCGCGGACGTCATCGCCGAGCTCTACCGCGATGAGCATGTCGTCGAGCCGGAACGAGGTCGGCAGCCCGGGCGCGTCGAGGGCGAGCGTGTCCGGGTGCGCGTCGCGCCAGGCGCCCCACTCGGTGAGCCGCGCGGGCAGCAGCTCGAGTCGGGCGCCGGCGAGCGGACCGAGGATGGCCTCGCCCCGCGGCTGGCTCCACACGCTGCCGGTCTCGTGGTCCCACCAGGTCATCGCGTTGCCATACAGGTCGCCCTGGTTGCCCAGGACGATCTCCTGCCCGTCGAGCTCCCGGCGGTGCGCCATCGCCGTGGCGCACAGCGGGCACCAGCTGACGAGCACCGGCGCACCACCGACGTAGTCGATGACCATCTCGCGATGGTTGAGCGTGTGGACCGGGTAGGCCTTCGCCTCGCCGTCCACCGCGAGCGCCACGACGAGGGCGTCGTCAGGCCAGCCGGCCTCGACCGCCGGAACGAACCGGGGCCGGTAGATGGGTCGCAGCTGGTCGCGCACGAACGCCTCGCGATACCCGGCCGGCAGCGGTTCCCCGGCACGCACCGGGTCGTAGGTGTCAAAGGGGCTCGGCCGTTGCCAGTCGTCGTCCACGACCTCGGAGCCGTCGCCGGACAGGCCCGCGGCCAGCCCGGCGCCGAGCACGGCCAGGCCGACCACGGCTGCTGCGAGGACGCTGCGGGTGCGTGCGCGGGACCGCATGGCACGTGGGTAACCCGGTGCGCCCGCGGGCGTCTTCCCTGACGGGTCCGTGCGCGGGCCTCGCCTAGGATGCGGCGCAGCACACGTCGGCGCGCGCACCCACCGGAGGCGGGCATGCGGATCCAGACCGGTCAGCTCGTCGCACTCGGCTACGGCCGCTACGTCCGCTCCGACGAGGTCGTGGCCGTGGAGCCCATCGTCGAGGACCGCGGCCCGGGCCGCCGCTCGCTCGTGTGGGTGCGCAACCTGACCGAGCCGATCGTCGGCTCGCGGTCCGAGGGAGCGGTCGTCGACGACCTCGTCACCCCCGCCGAGGAGGCCGCCCGCATGCGCGGGCTGCGCTCCGCCCTCGAGCAGTGCGCCACCGCCCTCGAGGCCATCCCGCCGGTGCTGCGCCGCATGATCGAGCAGGAGACCGGCATCGACGTGCACGACCTCGTCGACGACAGCCGCCGGGCGCTCGAGCTGTAGGGCTGCCGCCGCCGGCCGGGGCGGGTCCACCGTCCCGGCGCAGCCGGGCCGTTCGTCTCTGGCCGGGACGACCCCGGGAGGGACGATCAGGCGGCGTCGCCGACCCGGTGCGCTGACGCCCGCCCCGCGGGCAGGTCCGGGGGCCCACGACCCCCACCC
>SKPY01000394.1 GCA_007119305.1 Nitriliruptorales bacterium | reverse complement strand
GCGCTGGCGACGAACCCGGCGCGCAGCCGCGGCATCACCGGCCACGGGGGCCCCATCGAGCCGGGCGCGCCCGCCAACCTCGTCGTGTTCGACCCGCACGAGCGCTGGACCGTCGACCCGCAGGCGACGTGCTCGCGCAGCCGCAACACGCCGTACGCGGGGCGCGAGCTGCGCGGCCGTGTGGTCCACACGCTGCTGCGCGGGCTGTTCACCTGCCGCGACGGGCAGCTGGTCACGTGAGCCCCGCCCTGCTCGTCCTCGAGGACGGCGCCACGTTCCACGGCGAGTCGTTCGGCGCGCCGGGCACCGCGTTCGGCGAGGTCGTGTTCAACACCGCGATGGCCGGCTACCAGGAGGTGCTGACCGACCCCAGCTACCACCGCCAGCTCGTCGCGATGACCGCTCCGCACCAGGGCAACTACGGCGTCACCGCCGCCGACGCCGAGTCGGACGGGGTGGCGGTCGCCGGCTTCATCGTCCGCGAGGTCAGCCGCACGTACTCCAACCACCGGGCGCAGGGCAGCCTCCCCGACTACCTCGCCGACGCCGGGGTGGTCGGGATCACCGAGGTCGACACGCGGCGGCTGACGCGCCACCTGCGCACCCACGGGGCGCTGCGCGGCGGCATCTCCACCGACCTGCTCGACGCGGACGCCCTGCGTGCGCGGGTGCAGGAGCAGCCCGGCATGGCCGGCGCCGAGCTCGCGAGCGCGGTCACGACCGCGACGGCCTATCGCTACCCGGCGCAGGGCGCGGCGCGCTTCCGGGTCGCGGTGCTCGACTTCGGGGCGAAGACCAGCCAGCTGCGCCTGCTCGCCGCGCACGGCTGCGAGCTGACCGTGCTGCCCGCGTCGACGCCCGCCGCCGACGTCCTCGCGCTCGCGCCCGACGGGGTCTTCTGCTCGAACGGCCCGGGCGACCCGGCCGCGGTGCGCCACGGTGTCGAGGTGATCCGCGCGGTGCTCGCCGCGCGCATCCCCACGTTCGGGATCTGCCTCGGCCACCAGCTGCTCGCCCTCGCCGTCGGCGCCCGCACGTACAAGCTCGCGTTCGGCCACCACGGCGTGAACCACCCCATCCGCAACCTCGCGACCGGCCGCATCGAGATCGCCAGCCACAACCACGGGTTCGCCGCCGACCGCGACGCGCTGCCGGGCGCCGACGGGCCGTTCGGGCGCGTCGTCGAAAGCCACGTCAACCTGAACGACGGCACGAACGCGGGGCTGTCCTGCCTCGACGTGCCCGCGTTCAGCGTCCAGTACCACCCGGAGTCCGCGCCCGGCCCCCACGATTCGCGCTACCTGTTCGCCGACTTCTGCACGCTCATGCGCGCGTCAGGGGGCGCTGATGTCTGAGCTGCGCGCGACGAACGGGCCGCGGCTGCCCGCGGCGGGCAGCCCGCAGCTGCCCTGGGCGGGTGGGCGCTGATGCCGCGCCGCGACGACCTCGACAGCATCCTCATCCTCGGCTCGGGGCCGATCATCATCGGCCAGGCGTGCGAGTTCGACTACTCGGGGGTGCAGGCCTGCAAGGTCCTGCGCGCCCAGGGCTACCGGGTCGTGCTCGTCAACTCCAACCCGGCGACGATC
Source organism: Nitriliruptorales bacterium (assembly GCA_007119305.1). Taxonomy (GTDB): domain Bacteria; phylum Actinomycetota; class Nitriliruptoria; order Euzebyales; family Egibacteraceae; genus SKPY01. Next base: position 1,305 of record SKPY01000394.1, on the reverse strand, counting down.
ATGACCGACCCGGACTTCGCCGACGCGACCTACGTCGAGCCGCTCACCCCCGAGTTCGTCGCCAAGGTCATCGCGCGGGAGCGCCCCGACGCGCTGCTGCCCACCCTCGGCGGGCAGACCGGGCTCAACGTCGCCACCGAGCTCGCCCACAGCGGGGTGCTCGAACGCTACGGCGTGGAGCTCATCGGCGCCGACGTCGACACGATCGCGATCGCCGAGGACCGCCGCCAGTTCGCCGCCGCGATGCGCGAGATCGGCCTCGACGTCGCCGCCTCGACCGAGGCGCGCAACCTCGACGACGCCCGCGCGTTCGCCGCCACGCACGGCTTCCCGCTGCTCGTGCGGGCGAGCTACACGCTCGGCGGCCTCGGCTCGGGCGTCGCCGAGACCGCGGCCGACTACGAGCGCCTCGTCGCCGAGGGTCTCGCCGCGAGCCCGATCGGCGAGGTGCAGGTCGACGAGTCGCTGCTCGGGTGGAAGGAGTACGAGCTCGAGGTCATGCGCGACGCCGCGGACAACTGCGTCGTCATCTGCACGATCGAGAACCTCGACGCCATGGGCGTGCACACCGGCGATTCGATCACCGTTGCGCCGGCGCAGACGCTGTCCGACGCGGAGTACCAGGTGCTGCGCGACGCCGCGTTCGCGGTCATGCGGCGCGTGGGCGTGACGACCGGCGGCAGCAACGTCCAGTTCGCGGTCGACCCGGCGACCGGGCGCGTGACCGTGGTGGAGATGAACCCCCGGGTGTCGCGCTCGAGCGCGCTGGCGAGCAAGGCCACGGGCTTTCCGATCGCGAAGATCGCCGCCCTGCTCGCGGTCGGCTACACCCTCGACGAGATCCCCAACGACATCACCGGCCAGAGCGTCGCGGCGTTCGAACCGGCGCTCGACTACGTCGTCGTGAAGATCCCCCGCTTCGCGTTCGAGAAGTTCCCCGGCGCCGACCCGCGCCTCACCACCCGGATGAAGAGCGTCGGGGAGGTCATGGCGATCGGGCGGACGTTCACCGAGGCGATCGGCAAGGCGCTGCGGTCCCTCGAGACCGGCCTCGACGGCTTCGTCGGCAGCGCGGGCAGCCGCTGGCAGCGCCCGGGGGGCGCCGTCGGCGGCGCTGAGCCGTCGGACGATGAGCTCGAGCGCGCGCTCGCCATCCCGCACGACAAGCGCATCCTCGACGCCGACGCGGCGCTCGCCCGCGGCTGGGACCCGGCTTGGGTCGCGCGCTTGACGGGGTTCGACCCCTGGTTCGTCGACCAGCTGGCCCAGATCGTCGCGCTGCGCCGCGCGCTGCGGGCCTGCGAG
>SKPY01000030.1 GCA_007119305.1 Nitriliruptorales bacterium | reverse complement strand
GCGAGACCGGGGCGCCCCACAGGGCCATCACGGCGTCACCGGCGAACTTCTCGATGCGGCCGCCTCGCGCCTCGACGATCTGGCGCGCGCGGGCGAAGTAGCGGTCGAGCAGCGCACGCACATCCTCGGCGTCACGGCCCTCGGTCAGGGCGGTGAACCCGACGAGGTCCACGAACAGCAGGGTCACGAGCCGGCGCTCAGTCGTCGGCTCGTGCGTGCCTGTGCGCAGGTCGTCGAGCGCGGAGCCGCAGCGCCGGCAGAAGCGGTCGGTCCCCTCGGCCGGGGTCTCGCAGGCCCGACAGCGCAGCTGCGACGCAGTGCTCATGGGTGGAGTCTGCCCAATCCTGTGTCAGCAGGCGAACACTCCTACTGTCGCGTCCCTGACGGTGCGCCGGCGCCCCACTGCGCATGCTGATGGTGCGCGGCGGGACCGGAGCGGACCGGGTGAAACGGGGGGACCCGGCCCGCTTCGGATGCGCCCCCACCGGCTCCGACCCCTCGACGGCGCGGGAGCGGCCTCCAGTCCCTCGGCACGGGAGCGGCCTGCGACCCCTCGGCGGCACGGGAGCGGCCTTCAGCCCCTCGGCGGCATAGGCTTGGGCGCGACGACACCCAGCGCCCACGGGGGCACCGCGCCCATGACCGACGCCGTCCAGCTCGCCGAGCGCCTCGCCGCGCGTTGCGCCGCGCGCGCCGCCGCCTACGATGCCGACGCCGCCTACCCCCACGACGACATGGCCGACCTGCGCGCAACCGGCCTCCTGGGCCTGCTCGTGCCGGAGCGCCTGGGCGGGCTGGGCGGCTCGTTCGCCGACTATGTCCGCGTCGCGCTGACGCTCGCCGGGGGGGCCCCCGCGACGGCGCTGCTGTTCAACATGCACGCCTCGGTGACGGGTGCGCTTGCGACGATCCCTGAGGAGCTCGCCCGCAGCCTGGGCGCACCCGACGCGTTCTTCGAGCACCGCGACGTCGTGCTCGGCGCTGCGGCGCGCGGCGCGTGCTACGGCGTCGCCATCACCGAGCGTGACGCCGGCAGCAGGCTGTCCAAGCTCACCACGACGTTCGCGCCCGAGGGCGACGGCTACCGGGTGCAGGGCGAGAAGTCCGTGTGCAGCGGCGCCGGGTACCTCGACGCGTACCTCGTCGCCGCGCGTGCGGCCGACGCCGACCAGCCGTGCCCGCCGGGCGTGGCGCTCGCCCCGGGTGCCGACGAGACGCAGCCGGGCGACGCACCCCGGGTCTCTCACTTCCTCATCCCGGCCGGGAACGGCATCACCGTCGACGACACCTGGGATCCCCTCGGCATGCGGGCGACGGCCTCGAACGGCTTCACGCTCGATGTCCGCGTGCCCGCGAGCGCCCTGCTGGGGGGCATCGAGGGCCTCGCGGTGCTCCTCGCCTACGTCCTGCCGCAATGGCTGGTCGCGAGCTATGCGGCGGTCTACGCCGGCGTCGCTCGCGCCTGCGTCCACGAGGCGGTCGCGTACGTCGAGCGCCGCGTGGTCGCCGGGAGCAAGGGCGGGCTCGGCGACGTCGGGTTCGTCCGCGCACGACTCGGTCGGGCCGACGCGCAGGCGGAGGCCGCCTGCCTGGCCGTCGCCGAAGCCGGGCGGCGCGTCGACGCCGCACCGGGCGACCCGGAGACGAACCGCTGGGTGTACCGCGCGAAGCTGCTCGCCGGCGACGCGGCACAGGACGCCGCGGCGAGCTGTGCGGAGGCCTGCGGCCTCGGTGCGCTGCGCAGGGGCCAAACGCTCGAGCGGCTGCTGCGCGACGCGCGGTCGGGCGCGATCATGCCGCCCTCCAGCGACGTCTGCGCCGACGTGCTCGGGACCGCCGCGCTGGGCAGGGACCCGGTGCACGGCACGCAGGTGCGCCCGTGGTGACCGCCCACCTGCCGGCGGACGGCAGCGACCTGGACCGACGACGGGGCACGATCGCCGGCCGCGGCTACGCGCTCCCGGCCACGATGGACCAGGACGGGCTGTGGCGGGACTTCTTCAGGGAGCACTACCGGGACAGCCCGGTGGCGGAGCGGATCTTCGCCCGCGCCGGCGTCGGCACCCGCCACGGCGTCGCCGACCCGCGCAAGGAGGACCTGTCGTCGTGGACGACGGGCGCACGCATGGAGCGCTTCGTCGCTGACGCCCTGCCGCTGGGCAGCCGCGCCATCAGCACGTGCCTGGCCGATGCGGGCCTCGCCCCCGCCGACGTCGACCTGCTCGCCGTCGTGAGCTGCACCGGCTACGCGACGCCCGGGCTCGACATCATCCTCGCCCGCGACCTCGGGATGTCGCGCGCCACGCAGCGGGTGCACATCGGCCACATGGGCTGCTACGCAGCGCTGCCGGCGCTCGCAACCGTCGCGGACGCCGCAGCGGCGCGAGGACAGACCTGCGTGCTGCTGTGCCTGGAGCTCACGAGCCTGCACATCCAGCCGGGACCCGGCCCGGGCGAGGAGCCCGATCTCCAGCAGGTGGTCGCACACGCGCTGTTCTCGGACGCGGCCGCCGCGGTGGCGGTCCGCCCCGTGGACGGCCGCGCAGGCGTCGCCGCCACCGGCAACGGCGCGCACACCGGGGGCGGTCTCGAGGTCGTCGACCTCGTGGCACGCACCGCCACCGACCGGGCGGCGCTCATGACCTGGGACGTGACCGACCTCGGTTTCCGCATGGGTCTGTCGCCGCAGGTGCCCGACGTGCTCGCCGAGCACGTCACCGAGGCGATGGACGACCTGCTCGGGCGCCACGGGCTCGCGGTCGGCGACGTCGCCGCCTGGGCGGTGCACCCGGGCGGACCGCGCATCGTCGACGTCGTCGCGGAGCGCCTCGGCCTCGACGACGCTGCCGTGGCCCACTCCCGCGCGGTGCTCGGCGCGCACGGCAACTGCTCGTCGGC
>SKPY01000456.1 GCA_007119305.1 Nitriliruptorales bacterium | reverse complement strand
GACATGCCGGTCAGTTCCACCGCCGCCGAGAGGCTGCTCGGCGAGTTCGAAGGCGCGTGGCGTGACGACACGCCGATCTTCGGCTGCTGCCGCAAGGCCGTGGAGACCGCGGTTGCCGGCACCGACGTCGTCAACGCGGCGACCCTCGACGTGACCGCGCGGGTGCAGGCCCTGCGTGAGGCGGTCGAGGCGGAGATGCCCGGGCATCTCGAGTCGCACCGCTGCTGTGCCGGGCACGTCGCGGACCTCGCGTTCGACCTGCCGGACCTGCTCGCCCCCGCCGACGAGGGCTGACCGGACCTGCTCGCCCCCGCCGACGTGGGCTGACCGCCCGGCGCGTGCCTACTCGTGGCGCAGCGCCACGACCGGCTCGAGTCGCCCCGCGCGCCAGGCCGGGTAGACGCCGAACACCACGCCCACGCCCACGCTGACGCCGAACGCGGTCAGCACGCTCCACGTCGTGACCGTCGCGGGCAGCGGCGTCAGCGCGGCCGCGAGCTCCGCGAGCCCGATGCCCAAGGCGATGCCGAGCAGGCCGCCGAGGCCGCACAGCACGATCGCCTCGACGAGGAACTGCGCGGTGATGTCGCGGGTCCTGGCCCCGAGGGCCTTGCGCAGCCCGACTTCCCGGGTGCGCTCGGACACGCTCACGAGCATGATGTTGCTGACCCCGATGCCGCCGACGAGCAGGCTGATGCCCGCGATGGCCGCGAGCACGAGCGTCAGGGTGTCGAGGATCTGACCGGCGACGCCGAGGATCTCGTCCTGGGTGATGACGCTGAGCTCGCGTTCCCGACCCGCACCGGCGGCGAGGATGCGTTCGACCTCGGACTTGACCGTGGCGAGGTCGTCACGGTGCGGGGCCTGCACGATCAGGGAATCCACGGTCGCGAGGTTGAACAGCCGCTGCGCGGCCGTGACGGGCATGAAGACCTGCGCTCCCGCCTGTGGCCCGAACGCCGCACCCTGGAAGTCCTCCACGACCCCGACGACCCGGAAGCGCAGCCCCCCGATGCTCACGTCGCGGGTCAGGGGGTCGCGCTGCGCGAACAGCGCCTGCGCGGCCTGCTCGTCGAGCACCACCGAGCGCCGCCCCACGGCGACGTCCGACTCGCCGAACCACTGGCCGCGCACGACCGTGCGGTTCGTGATGTCGGGGTACTCCGGGGTCACCCCGAGGACCGCGGCGCCGGTCTCCGCGCCCTCGGCGCGCACGGTCTGGCCGCCGGTGAGGTTGGTGGTCGCGAGCGCGCCCGGCGGCAGCTCGCGGCGGAGGCGGTCGAGGTCGTCGAGCGTGAACGCGTTGCGCTGCGGCGGCTGCGCGCCGTTCAGCTCGCCGGGGAAGACGATCAGCAGGTTCGAGCCGAGGCGCTCGACGCTGCCGGTCACCTCGTCGCGCGTGCCGGTGCCGACCGCCACGAGCAGCACGACGCTCATCACCCCGATCACGACCCCGAGGGTGGTGAGGCCCGACCGCAGCCGGTTGGCGGTGATGGCCGTGGCGGCCACGCGCACGGATTCCGCGAGGCGCATCAGGCCCCCTCGGTGGGTGTGCGCGCGGGCGCGAGGAAGGCGCCCTCCTCGGCCTCGATGAGCCCGTCGCGGATCCGCAGCCGGCGCCGCGCGCGGCCGGCCACCTCCGGGTCGTGCGTGATGACGATGACCGCGACGCCCTGCTCGCGGTTCAGGCGGGCGAGCAGCCCCATGATCTCCTCGCCGGTGCGCGTGTCGAGGTTGCCGGTCGGCTCGTCGGCGAGCACGAGGCGCGGACGCGTGACGAGCGCCCGGGCGATCGCGACGCGCTGCTGCTCGCCGCCCGACAGCTGCTGGGGGCGGTGGTCCATGCGGTGGTCGAGGCCGACCTCGGCCAGGGCGGCTCGGGCCCGCCGCTGGCGCTCCCCGCGGCCCACCCCCGCGTAGACGAGCGGCAGGCCCACGTTGGCGAGCGCGGACGTGCGCGGCAGCAGCTGGAACTGCTGGAACACGAAGCCGATCTCCCGGTTGCGCAGCTGCGCGAGCTCGGTGTCGTTCAGGGTGGCGCTGTCCCGGCCGGAGAAGCGCACGGTGCCCCGCGTGGGCCGGTCGAGCGCGCCGAGCAGGTGCAGCAGCGTCGACTTGCCCGACCCGCTCGGACCGACGATGGCGACGAGCTCGCCCGGCGCGATGCTGAGCGACACCCCGCGCAGGGCGCGCACCACCTCACCGGACCCGAGGGGGTAGTCGCGGGTCACGTCGCTGACGTCGACGACGGGGACGTCAGGCACCGTCATCGCGGGTCCGGCTCGCGTCGACCTCCGCGCCGTCGGGCAGGTCCTCGTAGCCGGTGACCACGACGGCCTCGCCGGATTCCAGCGCCCCCTCCACCGCCGCGAGCTCCTCGCCGAGGGCCGTGACGGTCACCGGCACGATCTCTGCGCGCCCGTCCCGGACGACGTAGACCGCCTCGACGCCGTCGCGCCGCACGACCGCCCGCGACGGCACCGCGAGCGGCGCGTCGAGCACCGCGGTGACGATGTCGACGCTGGCGGTCATCCCGACCCGTGCGCCCTCGTCGGGTGCGTCGAGGAGGCGGATGCGGGCGGGGTAGACGACCGCGCCTGCCAGGCTCGGCTGGGCGGCGATGCGCACGCTCTCGACGACCCCCGCGAACGTCTGGCCGCGGAAGGCGTCGAGCACCACCTCGGCCTGCTGGCCGGCTGCGAGCGCCGGCGCGTCGAGCTCATCCACCTCCGCCTGCACGTACCACGCGGACACGTCGTAGACGGTGAACAGCGGTTGGCCGGGCCGCACCCGGGCGCCGACCCGCAGGGGGCCGCCGTCGGACTGGGTCCCGCCGCGGTTGCCGAGCTCGGGCGTGTCGAAGCCGAAGCCGCCGAACCCGCCGTCGAGCCCGCCGAGCCCGCCGAGCCCGCCGAGGTCGGGCGCCGCCGCACCCG
>SKPY01000339.1 GCA_007119305.1 Nitriliruptorales bacterium | reverse complement strand
TCGCCGCCCCCACCGGCTCCGCCACAGGCCCCGGTGCTTGCACGGCGGCTGCCGCCGGCTCACGCCGGTCCTCGCCCGCCGGGGCAGGCCCGACCGCGCCGAGCATGGCGATCGGTGCGCCCACGGCGACGGTCTCGCCCTCGCCGACGAGCAGCTCCTCGACCACGCCGTCGGCGAACACCTCGATCTCGATGGCCGCCTTCTCGGTCTCGACCAGCGCCATGATGTCGCCCTTGTGCACCACGGTCCCGGGCTTCACGTACCAGTCGACGACCTTGCCCTGCTCCATGTCGGCCCCGAGGGAGGGCATGCGGAACTCAGGCATGGCCGCCCACCACCTCGCGAGCGGCGGCGACGACCTCGTCGGCCTGCGGCAGCGCCGCCTGCTCGAGGTGCGCCGCGTACGGCAGCGGCACCTCGGCCCGGCACACCCGGGCGACGGGCGCGTCGAGGTCGTAGAACGCGTGCTCGGCCAGCCGGGCGCTGATCTCCGCGGACAGGCTGCCGCTGCGCCAGCCCTCGTCGACGATGACCGCCCGGTGGGTCTTCGACACGGACTCCAGCAGCGTCGGCGTGTCCAGGGGGCGCAGGACGCGCAAGTCGACGACCTCCGCGTCGATGCCCTCGCCGGCCAGCTGCTCGGCGGCCTCGAGCGTGAGGGGCAGCGTGCCCCCGTAGGTGATGAGGCTCACGTCGGCGCCAGAGCGGCGGACCGCCGCATGGACGATGTCGACCGCCCCCGCGTCCGCCGGCAGCTCCCCCTTGGCGTTGAACAGCGAGCCGTGCTCGAAGATCAGAACCGGGTCGGGGTCGTTGAGCGCCGGCCACAGCATGCCCCTGGCGTCGTCGAGCGTCGCGGGCGCCAGCACGCGGATCCCCGGGATGTGGGCGTACCAGCCCTCCAGGCTGTGGGAGTGCTGCGCCGCGAGCTGCCGCCCGCCGCCGGTGGTCATGCGGACGACGAGCGGGACGTTGAAGAGGCCGCCGGACATGTGCAGCAGCGTCGCGGCGTTGTTCAGGATCTGGTCGAGGGCGAGCAGGCTGAAGTTGACCGTCATGACCTCGACGATGGGGCGCATGCCGCCCAGCGCGGCGCCGATGCCCGCGCCGACGAAGGCCGACTCCGACAGCGGCGTGTCGCGGATGCGCACCGGGCCGAACTCCTCGAGCAGGCCGCGGCTGATCCCGAACGCCCCGCCGTAGGGGCCGACGTCCTCGCCCATCAAGAAGACGCGCTCGTCGCGCCGCAGCGCATCACGGATGCCCTCCCGGAGAGCCTCGCGGTAGGTCAAGGTCACGACCTCTGGGGCGCTGGTCACGGCGTGCCTCCTGGGGGCGTCGGGGGGTCGCTGTGGACGAAGCGGGTGAGGTCCTCGACGGGCTCGAGCGTGCCGCGCTCGGCGAAGTCGATTGCGGCGGCGACCTCGGTCGCGACGTCGTCCTCGAGGCGCTGCAGGTCGGCATCGTCGAGCAGCCCGTCAGCGCGCATCCGGTCGGTGAGCAGGACCAGCGGATCGCGCTCCTTCCAGCGCTCGACCTCGTCCTTGGTCCGGTACAGGTCAGGGTCGTACATCGAGTGCGCGCGGAAGCGGTAGGTCTGCAGCTCGAGGAACAGCGGCTGGCCGCCCTCCCGCACGGCGGTGACCGCGCGCCGGGCGGCGGCTTCGACGGCGAGCACGTCCATGCCGTCGACCGACCAGGCCGGCATCGCGTACGAGGACGCCTTGAGCGCCAGGTTGGTCTGCGCCTGGTGGCGCTCGAGCGCGGTGCCCATCGCATAGCGGTTGTTCTCGCAGCAGAACAGCACCGGGAGCTCCCACAGGGCCGCGAGGTTCATCGACTCGTGGAACTCGCCTTCCGCGACCGCGCCGTCACCGAAGAAGCAGGCCGTGATGCGGTCGCGTCCGAGCAGCTTGTCGGCGAGCGCGAGGCCGCCGGCGAGCGGGATGCCGCCGCCGACGATCCCGTTGCCGCCGTACAGGCGGGTCGCGGCGTCGAACAGGTGCATCGACCCCCCACGGCCCCGGCTGCAGCCCTCGACCTTGCCGAACATCTCGGCCATCACCGCGCCGGCGCCGACGCCGCGCACCAGGGCGTGGCCGTGCTCACGGTAGGTCGCCACGACCGCATCGTCGGGCTCCAGGGCCTCGCACACCCCGACCGCCACCGCCTCCTCGCCGATGTACAGGTGCAGGAACCCGCGGATCTTCGTCGCGCTGTACAGCTCCACGCAGGCTTCCTCGAAGCGTCGGATGCGCAGCATCTCGTGCAGCAGATGCAGCCCGTGGTCACGGTCGAGCGGCTTGCCTGGCGCGGTCATGACGGTGTCTCCAACGTCGACAGGTCGCCTTCTTCGAGGCCGAGCTCGCGTGCCCGGAGCAGGCGGCGCATGATCTTGCCGCTGCGGGTCTTCGGCAGGAGGTCCACGAAGTCGATCTCGCGCGGCGCGACCGCGGCGCCGAGGCGTTTGCGGGCGAACCCGATGAGCTCGCGGCGCAGCTGCTCGGACGGCTCGTGGCCGGGATGCAGGAGCACGAACGCCTTGACGATCGCGCCGATGGTCGGCTCGGGTTTGCCGATCACGCCGGCCTCGGCGACGGCCGGGTGCTCGATCAGGGTGCTCTCGACCTCGAACGGGCCGACCAGGTGGCCGGCCGAGATGATGACGTCGTCCGCACGCCCGACGAACCAGAAGTAGCCGTCGGCGTCGCGGCGAGCGAGATCGCCCGACAGGTACCAGCCATCCACGAAGCAGCGCGCGTAGCGCTCCTCGTCGTTCAGGTAGGCGCGGAACATCGACGGCCAGCCGGGACGCAGCGCGAGGACGCCGGCTTCCTCGGGATCCTCGACGACTTGGACGTGCCCGTCGCTGAGCTCGGGACGGCCTTCGGCGTCGGCCCGCACGATGGCGGCCTCGATGCCCGGCAGTGGCCGACCCATCGAACCCGGCCGCACGTCGGTTGCGGCGAAGTTCGCGACCATGATCCCGCCGGTCTCGGTCTGCCACCAGTTGTCGTGGATGGGCAGGTCGAACGCGTCGAGCCCCCACACGACCCCCTCCGGGTTCAGCGGCTCCCCGACGCTTGCGACGAAGCGCAGCGCCGACAGGTCGTGCTCGCGCGCCAGGTCGGAGCCGATGCGCATGAGCATCCGCACGGCCGTCGGTGCGGTGTACCAGACCGTGACCCGCTGCTCGGCGAGCATGCCGTACCAGCGCTCTGCGTCGAACTCGGCCTCGTCGACCACCATCGTGCAGCCGACGGTGAGGGGCGCGATCAGCCCGTAGGAGATGCCGGTCACCCAGCCCGGGTCGGCGGTGCACCAGTACACGTCGTCGGGCCGCAGGTCGAGGGCGAAGCGCGCGGTCGCGTGGTGCCAGGTGACGGCTTCGTGGACGTGCACGGCGCCTTTCGGCTTGCCGGTGGTGCCGCTGGTGAAGTGCAGCAGCGCCATGTCCTCGGGGTCGGTGGGGGCGATGGTGAACCGCTCCGGCGCCTCTTTGAGCAACGCGTCCAGGTCGAGCAGTCCGTCCTCGCGCGTGGGGTCGAGGCCCGGACCCCCGGCGACCAGCACGTGCTCCAGCCGCGTCTCCTCGCGAATGGGTGCGACCTTCTTGTCGTACAGCGCGGCAGTGGTGACCAGCACCCGGCCGTTGCCGAGCTGGAGCCGCTGGCGGATCGGCTCGGGGCCGAACGCGGAGAACAGCGGGGCGAACACCGCGCCCGCCTTGAGCGTCCCCAGCGCGGCGATGTAGAGCTCGGGGATCCGGCCGGCGAGCCCGAACACTCTGTCGCCACGGCCCACCCCCAGCGCCTGGAGCGCGTTGGCGAAGCGGTTCGTCGCCGCACGCAGCTCGCGGTAGGTGTAGTCACGAGCCTCCCCGTGACGGCCCAGCCAGCGCAGAGCCACGCGCTCACCGTGGGGGCCATCGGCGTGCCGGTCGATCGCCTCGTGCGCGATGTTCAGGCCACCTGCGGGCAGCCCGTCGAGCCATGCGCGAGCCTGCTCGAATCTGAACGAGGCACGCGCGGTCTCGTAGTCGGCCAGCTGGGGAGCGGGATCCCCGGCGGCAAGCTGCTTGCGGATCACCGTAGCTGCGGAAGTCAACCCGATCACCCCTGCTCAAGCCCGGTCAGCCCGATCGGCACGTCCATCACGGCACAACCCGTCGAGGGGGCGAGGGCGGGGGGCCTTCCGCTGCCGCCTGCAGGCCACGGCCGGTGCCAGCCCCCGCGTCTCGACTCCTCGCAGCATCACCCAACCCCGAGGTGCCTTCGAAGGGCCGACCGGCCCGGTCGCGAGGACCCTTCGCCGCCCGACGGTCAGGCATCAGCCCGGTGTGGCCACCCTGCGAAGCGGTTCCGGTAGCCTGGCCGGCCATGCCGCGTGATCGACGCCGAGCACGTGCGGGAGATGGGCGTGATCGTGTTCGCGGACGGGGTCGCAGTCGAGAACCTCACCGCCCGCGACGCCCTGTCCAACGGCATCTACTGGCGCGGCGTCACCGGCTTCCGCGGCAGCTACCTCACCGCTGTCGGCAACGTTGGCAACGACGTCGACCGGACCGTGCCGGCGGGCCTGCAGGCCACGCAGCGCTGTGAGGGAGCGCGCGTGCCGCGGCTGGGGCTTGGCCCCACGTTCGTGCTGGCCGGTCACACCGCGAGCAGGCCGGAGATCGCTGACCTCGTCGCGCGCGTGAGCGCGCAGCCCGAGCCGGGGCCGCAGGAGCCGCTGCCGGGGGCCGCCGAGGCGGAGGTCCGCCCGGCGCACGACGTGTTCGCAGGCGTCGACCTTTCGACCCCGACGCGGTCGAGCGGCCTGCGTGGGACGGGCAGTCGGGCTGGTGGCCGTGGGCGCCGTGACCTCCGGGCTGGTCTGAGGGCGCGCCCTGAGCACTCCCGGCACGCTGTTGGATGGAGGCGAAGGTCCCGCGAGGAGGGGTCCTTCGTCACTGGCCGCCGATGGGCACCGCTGGCACGCTCGGCCAGGCCGGGCAGGTTCAGGCTGCCCCGGCACTCACCATCCCACAAGTCGAGGACCACCATGCAGTACAACACGGGCCTGCTCGTCGGTCGTGCGTTCGCGCTCGCGAACGGCTCGGCGGGGGATCGGCAACGGCTGGCAGCCGAGCTGTGCACACTGGCCGACGGGGACCGCATGGCGCTCGTGCTCGCCCAGGCCCGCTACCGCGAGTTCCTCGCTGAGCGTGCCGGCTGCCCGGAGGAGGCGCGGGCACTGGCCCTCCTCGACGCGGCCCTGGAGCGATTCGACTCCCTCTGCGCGGCCTAGCTTCGGCAGGCTGCCGCACGCCGCCGGGGCCGGAGTGGCCGCCGGGGCAGTGCCGACCGGCCTGCAACTGCCTGGCCGTCAGCCCTTGAGTCGAGCTGCCGAGAGCGTGATCATTGCGCCCATGTCCGCACCTCAGACCTCGCCGCCCGCTGCTCCCGGCTCGCCCAACGGGGCAGGCCACCCCTCCGGGGACGAGCGCTTCGCGCTGCTCGACAAGACGATCCGGCGTGCGCGCTTCGCCCAGGACCAGCTGATCGAGCTGCTCCACACGGCCCAGGACATCTTCGGGCACCTGTCCGATGACGTGCTGATCTACCTCGCGCGCCAGCTGCGCCTGCCGCCCAGTCGCGTGTACGGCGTCGCGACGTTCTACCAGCTGTTCACGTTCGAGGCTCGGGGCTCGCACTCGTGCACGGTGTGCACGGGCACGGCCTGCTTCGTCAAGGGCGCGGACGACATCGTCCGCACGGTGTCCGACACCTACGCGGTGCCCCCGGGGCAGACCACCGACGACGGGCTGCTCACCCTCGCCACTGCCCGGTGCGTCGGCTCCTGCGGGCTGGCACCCGTTGTGGTGGTCGACGGCGTGGTGCACAGCCACCAGAGCTCCGAGAGCACCCTGGAGGCGGTCCGTGCCGTCGCCGAGCAGGCTCAAGCCGTGGAAGCGGAGGGCTAGATGGCCAAGACGATCGACCTGTTCCAGGTCGCCGACGAAGAGCTCGAGGCGCGCAGCCGGTTCACGTGCCGCATCAAGACCTGCGCGAGCACCGCCTGCCTGTCCGCCGGCGCAGGGCCCGTGCGCACCGCTCTGGAGCAGGCGGTCGCAGCAGCCCATGCCGGCCACGACATCGAGGTGGTGCCCACCGGCTGCATGGGGCTGTGCAGCAAGGGCCCGCTCGTGCGCGCCGAACCGCGCGGAGCCAGCCCGACCCTGTTCGAGCAGGTCACCGCTGAGGGCGGCCGCGCGATCGCGGAGACCTTCACGGGCCAGCGCAGCGAGCCGGACGTCACCGTCCTCGACGAGTCCATCCCGTTCTTCACGCAGCAGAGGCGCGTGGTGCTGAAGAGCGCCGGCAAGATCAACCCCGACCGCCTGGAGGACTACGTCGCCGAGGGCGGGTACCGGGCGGTGCTCACCGCGCTCACGGAGATGACCCCGCAGGAGGTCATCGAGGTGATCCGCGACAGCGGGCTGCGCGGCCGTGGGGGTGCCGGCTACCCGACGGCGACCAAGTTGGGGCTGCTCGCCGACGCGCAGGGCGAGACCAAGTACGTCGTGGCCAACGGCGACGAGGGCGACCCCGGTGCGTACATGGACCGCACGATCATGGAAGACGATCCCCACCGGGTGCTCGAGGGCATCATCCTCGCCGCCTACGCGACGGGCGCGAGCCAGGCGTACATCTACGTGCGCGCCGAGTACCCAAGCGCGATCGAGCGGCTCGAGCGGGCGATCCGCGACGCCCGGCGGCACGGGCTGCTCGGCCGCAACATCCTCGACAACAGCTTCAGGCTCGACGTCGCGGTGCGCATCGGGGCCGGGGCCTTCGTGTGCGGGGAGGAGACCGCGCTGATGGCCTCGATCGAGGGCAAGCGTGGCACTCCGTCGATCCGCCCGCCCTATCCCACCGAGCGGGGCCTGTGGGGCGCGCCGACGATGATCAACAACGTGGAGACCTTGGCCAACCTGCCCGAGATCATCGCCGGGGGCGCGGATGCGTTCGCGTCGGTCGGCACCGGTAGCAGCAAGGGCACGAAGGTGTTCGCGCTCGCCGGCAAGCTCCAGCACACGGGCCTCATCGAGGTGCCGATGGGGATCACGTTGCGCACCATCGTGTACGACATCGGCGGGGGGATCCCCAACGGCCGCTCGTTCAAGGCCGCGCAGACCGGCGGACCTTCCGGCGGCTGCATCCCGGCCGCGCACCTCGACACCCCCGTCGACTACGAGAGCCTGCGGGCGCTCGGCTCGATGATGGGCTCGGGGGGGCTCATCGTCATGGACGACACGGTCAGCATGCCCGAGGTCGCGAAGTTCTTCATGGAGTTCTGCATGGACGAGAGCTGCGGCAAGTGCGTGCCGTGCCGGGCCGGCACGGTTCAGCTGCACGAGCTCCTCGGCAAGATCTGCGACGGCAAGGCCACCCGGGCAGACCTGCAGCTGCTCGAGAGCCTGTCCTGGACCGTGCGCGACACCAGCCTGTGCGGGCTGGGGCAGACGGCGCCCAACCCGGTGTTCTCCACCCTGCACTACTTCCGCAACGAGTACCTCGACCTCGTCGCAGGAGGGCGATGATGGCCAACCGACGCGCGCGGCCGAACGGCCTCAACGTCACGATCGACGGCGTGGAGATGAGCGCGGTCGAGGGCGAGAGCGTCCTCGACGTGGCCCGCCGCGCCGGCGCCGCCATCCCGACGCTGTGCTACCTCGACGGCCTGTCGGTGCACGGCGGGTGCCGCGTGTGCCTCGTCGAGGTCGACGGCGAGCACGCGCCCCGGCTGGCCTGCTCCACCCCGGTCACCGACGAGATGGAGGTGCGCACCGCCACCGAGGCGATCACCGAGCACCGCAGGATCGTCGTGGAGCTGCTGTTCGCCGAGGGCAACCACATCTGCGCCGTGTGCGTCTCCAACGGCTCCTGTGAGCTGCAGGACCTCGCCAGCGAGGTGGGGATGGACCACGTCCGCTTCCCCTACCAGTACCCGGACCGTGCGGCGGACGCGAGCCACCCCAAGTACGTGTTCGACCCCCAGCGCTGCATTCTTTGCACTCGCTGCGTACGAGCGTGCGCGGAGATCGAGGGCGCCCACGTCTGGGATGTCGCCGCGCGCGGCGCCGACTCCTACCTCGTCACAGAGCTCAACCTGCCCTGGGGCGAGGCGCCGTCGTGCACGTGGTGCGGCAAGTGCGTGACGGTGTGCCCCACCGGCGCGCTGGCGTTCAAGGGCCGCGCCATCGGTGAGATGGAGCACGACACCGACCTCGTCGGGTTCCTCGCCAGAGCGCGCACCGAAGGCGAGTGGGAGGGACGGTCGTGAGCGCCAAGCCGCGGTTCGCGACGGTGTGGCTGGGTGGCTGCTCCGGGTGTCACATGTCCTTCCTCGACCTCGACGAGTGGCTCCTCGAGCTCGCCGGGCGGGTAGACCTCGTCTTCGGGCCGCTCACCGACGCGAAGGCGTTCCCCCCCGACGTGGACATCACCCTCGTCGAGGGCGCGGTCGCGAACGAGGACAACCTCGAGCTCGCCCACGACCTGCGTGCGAACACGAAGACGGTCGTGTCGTTCGGTGACTGCGCGGTGACCGGCAACGTGACGTCGTTGCGCAACCTCGACGGCGACACCGACCGGCTGCTCCAGCGGGTCTACGTGGACGGGCCCGATCGCAACGGAGTCCTGCCCTCGGCAGAGGGGATCGTCCCCCCGCTTCTGCCCAAGGTGCTGCCGCTGCACCAGGTGGTGCCGGTCGACGTCTACCTGCCGGGCTGCCCGCCGTCCGCCGAGCGCATCCGCGCGGCAGTCGAGCAGCTGCTCGACGGGGAGCCAGGCGACGAGCGGGCCTACGGCATCCGGTTCGGCTAGCAGCACGACGCAGGCGCAGCGCGCCAGGGAGGCAGCATGCACGGCACCCACGTCATCGACCCCGTGACCCGCATCGAGGGCCACGCGAAGATCACCCTGCGCCTCGACGAGCAGGGCACGGTTGACGATGCGCGGTTCCACGTCACCGAGTTCCGCGGGTTCGAGGACTTCTGCCGCGGACGGCCGGTCACCGAGATGCCCGCGCTGACGGCGCGCACCTGCGGGATCTGCCCCGTCAGCCACCTGCTCGCCTCCGCGAAGGCCGGCGACGCGATCCTGGCCGTGGCGATCCCGCCCGCTGCCGAACGCCTGCGCCGTCTGGCCAACCTCGGCCAGATCGTCCAGTCGCACGCGCTGTCGTTCTTCCACCTGTCCGCACCCGACCTGCTGCTCGGCATGGATGCGGCCCCCGCCAGCCGCAACCTGTTCGGCCTCGCCGCGTCCGAACCGGAGGTCGCCCGCCGCGGCATCCGCCTGCGCCAGTTCGGGCAGGAGATCATCGAGGCGGTGTCAGGACGCAGGATCCACGGCAGCGGCATCGTGGCCGGCGGCGTCGCGCAGCCCCTGTCCGAGGAGACCCGGGCCGCACTGCGGGGCTGGGTCGGGGAGGCCAGGACGGCGGCAGCCGACACCCTCGACCTGTTCGTCGGGCTGCTCGACGGCTTCGCGCGCGAGGTCGACAGCTTCGGCCGCTTCCCGAGCCTGTACCTCGCCCACTGCGGCGCCGACGGCACGTGGGAGCACTACGGCGGCGGACTGCGGGTCATGGACGAGGACGGCAACGTGGTCGCCGACGGCATGGACCCGGCGGACTACAGGTCGTTCCTCGGCGAGTGGGGCAACGAGGACTCCTACCTCAAGTCCCCGTACTGGAAGGCGTTGGCCAGCGACGACGACCCCATGCCGGGCATCTACCGGGTCGGTCCACTCGCGCGGCTGAACGTCTGTGATGCGATGGGCACCCCTGAGGCCGACGCCGCGCTGGCCGCCTACCGCGAGCGCGCCGGACGGGTGGCGTCCTCGTCGTTCTACTACCACTACGCCCGCCTCATCGAGGTGCTCGGGTGCGTCGAGCAGATCGACGGGTTGCTCGCCGACGACGCCATCACGGATCCCCATGTGCGTGCCGACGCGGGCATCAACCGCAGCCGCGGGGTCGGCGCCTCGGAGGCGCCGCGCGGCACGCTGTTCCACGACTACGAGGTGGATGCGCACGGGGTGATCACCGGGGTGAACATGCTCATCGCGACCGGGCAGAACAACCTCGCGATGAACCGCACAGTCCTGCAGATCGCGCGCGAGTTCGTCACCGGGCCCGAGATCCCCGACGGGGTGCTCAACCGGATCGAAGCCGGCATCCGCGCGTTCGACCCCTGCCTGTCGTGCTCCACCCACGCGCTCGGCCAGATGCCGTTCTTCGTGCGGGTCGTCGGACCCGACGGGAGCCCGCTGGCCGAGGTGCGGCGCGACTGACAAGTGAATGCGACCCGGGACGGCACGCCCAGCTGCACGCTCGTCATCGGCTACGGCAGCGACCTGCGCGCCGACGACGCCGTCGGCCGGCGGGTCGCAGAGACGGTGCAGGCACGCGGCCTGCCCGGTGTGCGGGTGCGGTCGGTGCATCAGCTCACGCCGGAGCTGGCGGCCGAGCTCGGGGCCGCCGACCGGGTGGTGTTCGTGGACGCGACGGTCGCCGCCGACGAGGTGAGCGTGGGCTGGCTCGACGCGACGCCCGACCCGCAGGTCATGACACATCACATGGACCCGGCCGGGCTGCTCGGGCTGGCGAGCCTGCTGGGCAGCTCGCCGACCGACGCCGCGCTCGTGTCAGTGCCCGCGACCGACCTGGGCCTCGGCACACACCTGTCCCCACGCGCCCGAACCGCGCTCGACGAGGCGGTGGCCGTGGTGGTCGACCTCGCCGAGGCCGGCTACGCGCGGTAGGGCGAGGCCGCCATGAACTCGGCCTCTTCGGCGCCGAGGGGGGTTGCGGGCGGGGCGTCGTCCCAGAACTCGCGTCCGATGCGGTGCCAGTTCGCCGTCGCACGCAGGCGCCCGAGGATGGAGTTGATGCCCCACTGGATGCGGTTGAGCAGGAGATAGTCGGACGGCAGGTTCAGCTTGCGCAGCATGTCCACCGCGCCGTAGCGGGGGTCCGTCGTGGAGCGGATGACCTC
>SKPY01000322.1 GCA_007119305.1 Nitriliruptorales bacterium | reverse complement strand
GCGGGGACCGACAGGTCGCCGCTGCGGTCGGGGTAGGGGTCGAGGATGCCCACCTCGACCCAGTCGTGGCCGCCGTCGAGGATGCGCTTGGCGGCCTCGTAGTTGAAGGCGTCGTCGTTGCGCCACAGGTCGCGGAACAGCGCCTCGCTCCGCCGGCGGGCGCCCCGGCAGAAGATGTCGGCGAGGTCGGCGGCCTTCGCGCCCTCGACGAGGTCGTCGTCGCTGAGCATCTGCGCACGCGCGCACGTGGCGCTCATGGCGAACAGCTCCGCGCCGATGTCCACCGCGCGGCCGAGGAACGCCTGCTTGCGCTCGAGCTTGGCCTGCCAGCGCGACATGCCGTAGAAGACGTTGCGGGCGAGCCGCCGGCTCGCGCGCTCCACGTAGCGCAGGTGCGGGGCGAGGTCGCCGAACTCGCGGTAGGAGCCGGGCACGGCGCCGCGTCCGGCCAGCAGGCCCGGCAGCCACGTGGCGTAGAACCCGGTTGCCTGCGCGGCGGACTTCGCCTTGCCGGACAGGCCGACGTCGGGGTCGATGATGTCGCCGGCGACTTCGAGGTGGGTGTCGACCGCCTCCCGGGCGATGAGCAGCTTCATGATCTCGCTGGAGCCCTCGAAGATGCGGTTGATGCGCAGATCGCGGAGCACCTGCTCGACCGGGATGGGCTCCTCACCACGGGCGCGCAGCGACTCGGCGGTCTCGAACCCACGACCCCCGCGGATCTGCAGGGCCTCGTCCGCGACCTTCCAGGCCGCCTCCGAGGCGTAGAGCTTCGCGATCGCCGCCTCGATGCGGATGTCGTGGCGGCCCTCGTCAGCCAGGGCCGACGCCAGCTCGACGACGGCTTCGAGCGCGAAGGCCATGCCGCCCATCCACGCGAGCTTGCTCGCCACGGCCTCGTGCCTGCCGACCGGCTGCCCCCACTGCACGCGTGCGGCGGCCCATTCGCGCGCGACCTTCAAGCACCACTTCGCGCTCGCCGCACACGCGGCCGGGATGGCGAGCCTGCCCGCGTTGAGGGTCACGAGCGCGATCTTGAGCCCCATGCCCTCCCTGCCGATGACGTTCGCGGCCGGCACCCGGACGTCGCGGAAGACCGTGACGCCGTTCTCGATCCCCCGCAGACCCATGAACGCGTTGCGCTGGACGACCTCGACGCCCGGGCTGTCGGCCTCGACGACGAAGGCGGTGATGCCGCCGGGATGGCCGGCGCGCTCGGGCACCCGCGCCATGACGACGAGCAGGTCGGCGATCGTGCCGTTCGTCGTCCACAGCTTCGTGCCGTTGAGGACGTAGGCCTGGCCGTCGGGGGTCGGCTCGGCGGACAGCGCCAGCCGTGCCGGGTCGCTGCCGACGTCGGGCTCGGTGAGCAGGAAGGCGCTGATCTCGCCCCGCGCGCAGCGGGGCAGGTAGCGCTGCTTCTGCTCCTCGGACCCGAACAGCATCAGCGGCTGCGGGACCCCGATCGACTGGTGGGCGCTGCACAGCGCGACGAGCGCGGAGCTGACGCTGCCGAGCAGCTGCATGGCGCGGGCGTAGGTGAGGTAGGACAGCCCCAGGCCGCCGTACTCGGTCGGGATCTTCATCCCGAACGCCCCGAGCTCGGCGAGGCCCTTGATGACCGACTCCGGCACCTTCGCGTCCCGCTCGATCGCGGGGGCATCCACCTCGTTGCGGAGGAAGGCCTCGAGCCGGCGGAGGAACTCGGCCCCACGGGTGTCATCCGCGGGGGCCGGCCGCGGATGGGGGTGGATCAGCTCGGGGCGGAACCGGCCCAGGAAGAGCTCCTTGGCGAAGCTGGGTTTGGTCCACTCCTGCTCCCGGGCGGCCTCGGCGACCCGACGGGCCTCTCGTTCGTCGACATGGGTGCTGGCCACGACGGCTTCCCTCCCGTTGTTACCGGTCAGTAACACCTGTACCCACCCGCGCCCCGGCCGACCCGTCGAGGCAGCACGGACCTGGCCTGAAGGCGTATTGCGGTCGCCGGCGGGGGGTCAGTCGGGCGCGTCGGGACGGAACGTGAGATTGATCTCGATCACGCCCTCGTCCTCGACGTTGCGGAAGCCCGGCAGCCGGGGGGCGCGGATGTCGTAGTCGGCCAGCGTGACGTCGAGCGCCCCGACCACGCGAATGCGCTCGCCGTCCCAGCGGGCGCGCAGCCGGGGCCGCACGGTGCGTGTGGTCTCACGGAGCGTGAGCTCGCCGACGACCGGCACCTCGACGGGCACCCCCGGCTCCGGCGTGTCGAGCAAGCCCACGCGCTCGCTCAGCTCGAAGCGCGCGTCGGGGTACTGCTCGGATTCGAGGTAGCGCACCTGGATGGCCCGGTCCCGCCGCTCGCTGTCGCTTTCGAGCTGGAACAGATCGGCTTCGACCCAGCCCGCGGTCACCTTGGCGCCGCTGACCTCGAGCGCGCCCGCGACCTCGTCGGTGCGCCCGACCGCGTCGAAGAGGTCACGCAGGCGGGGAAGCTCCTCCTGGATGCGGTAGCCGACCCACGACGCCTCGGGGTCGAGCGTCCAGCTGCCGTCGAGTTCGCCGGCCGGGTCCTCCACGGCCGCACGGCCCAGCTCCGGGGGCGGCGGCTGCGGGCCCGGGCGGGGGGTGATCGCGGGGCCCATCACGAAGAACAGGGCGAGCGGGATCCCGATGCCCACTGCTGCGGTGAGCAGCCCGCGCAGCGCCCTGCGCCAGCCGGACGGCTCCGGGTCGTGCCACGAACGCCTACGGCGCAGCATCCCGAGGGCCCGTCCGTGGCAGGGTCACCAGCCGCGCGCCTCCCACTCGTCCAGCGACCCGCGCTCGGCGCCGAGCGTCGTGTCGTCGCCGTGCCCGGGATACACCCAGGTCGCGTCGGGCAACGTGAACAGGCGCTCACGCAGCGAGCGCATGATGGTGGCGAACGCCTCGGCGTCGCCGAACGTGTTCCCGGGACCGCCGGGGAACAG
>SKPY01000148.1 GCA_007119305.1 Nitriliruptorales bacterium | reverse complement strand
CGTGACCGGAACGTCCACCGTCGGCGACGTGCTCGGTCCAGCGGGTGCCGTCCCAGTAGCGGTGCTCGTGTCGTCCCAGCGGATCCGGGTGCCACGCTGCCGGACTACTCATCTCGCCCTCCTCGCACGGGCGAGCACGGCCCCACTGCGAGACCTGCCCCGTGCCCCGCCGCCACGGTAGGGCACGGCGAGGCACGAGGGAAGGACCGGCCGCAGCAGTGGTCAGCGGCGGCCCTCGCGCTCGAGCGGGATCACCTCCCAGGTGCTCGGCGAGACCAGCACCAGCGCCTCGGGGACGTCCAGGGCACGCAGGTGGGCCGTGACCGTCTCCAGGTCGATCACGGTGCCCTCCTCGTCGAGCACGGAGGGTGCGTCGTCCACGTCGCGCCGTGCCCACGCGTCCACCTCGACACCGAGGTCGTCGGCCAGCTGCCGTGCGAGCTCGCCGGGTCGGGCGGCCAGCACGGTCACCCGCTCGAGCGCGACCGGCTCGGCGGCAGGCTCCTCGGCCGGCGCGGCCCGCCGGTCCTCGCGGAGCACGAAGCCGTAGTGGCCCGCGATCGCGCCGGCGACGAGCACCAGCGCGATGCTCCAGCGCTCCTCGGCCAGCACGTCCGCGCGCAGGCGATCCGAGAACAGCGCCTCGAAGACCACGAACAGCAGCCGGCCCAGCGCACCGACCGACACCAGCGTGGTCAGCCCGAAGGCACCGAAGATGAGCGCCCGTCGTGGTGTGGTGCGCCGCTCCCGCGGGTTGCCGCGGACGATGCGCTCGATCCTCGCCCAGCTGGTCCACCACAGCGGGACGCCGACCAGCAGCAACGTCAGGCCGCCTGCCAGCTCGCGACGCCCCAGGTCGGTGGTTGCCACCAGGGTGCGGGCCGGCAGCAGCACCTCGAGGCCGAAGGTGAGCACCGTCGCCGCACCTGCCGCCGTGGTGAGCATCCCGACGGCCACGAGCACGTGCTGGTAGACGCGCTGGGGCCCCGTCCAGGTCCCGCTCGGCGCCCGCTCGCGCACCACGGCCCGGTGGTAGCCCCACACGACGCCGCCCACGGCCAACGTCGCCAGGGCGGCCGGCGTATGCGCGAAGTGGGCCGCCAGCGCCTCGTCGACGGCGAACAGCAGCCACAGCAGCACGAGGTAGAGCAGGCGGCTCGCCCCGACGACCGTGACGGCCGCGCCGCCGAGCACACCGACGAGGAAGAGGTGGACGTGCCAGCCCGTGGCCTGTCGGTCACCGCGGCCGCGCACGCCCCAGTGCCACCACCAGAGCGCGCCCCCGACCACCACGGCGACCACCGCGGTGCGCAGCCCCGGCGCGCCCCCGATGAGCACGTCCGCCGGGCGGACGATCTGGTCGTAGGCGGCCTGCAGCGTCCGGGCCAGGATCGTGCCGGCGCCGCTGGCGAGCAGCACCAGGCCGACGGTGGCGGCGAGATAGACGTAGGCGCGGTCGAGCCGTCCGGTCCCGGCGCCGCCGAAGGGCAGCTCGGTCGCGACGCGCTCGTGGTAGCCCCACACCGTGAGCCAGACGAGGACCCGGGCCAGCGCGGCGGCGTCGTAGGGATGAGCGCCCAGCAGCCACGCGCCGACGTCGAAGACGTGGACCAGGACGACGAGCAGCGCGACGGCCCGGGCCAGCACGAGGAACAGCCGGCGGGGCAGCGCGCGCACCTCGTCGGGGTCGCCGGCGGTCTGGCGCTGGGCGGCGCGCCAGGCCAGCAGCCACACCGGCAGGCCGACCAGCAGCAGTGCCAGGCCCAGCGCCAGGCCGCTGGCGATGTCGCCGGCCAGCTCTGGCTCGCCGAAGCGCTCCAGCAGCAGTCGCAGCAGCCCGGCGGTGCCGGAGGCGCTCAGCAGCAGCCCCAGCAGGGCCAGTGCGTGGACGAACAGCGGGCGCAGTGCCGACCGCTCATCGGTCGTCGTCTCGGCGGGATCCGTCGTCGATGTCATCGCGACCACTCCGGGCAGAGGTGGGTGTAGCCCCACGGCACGTGCGTGATGGCCCAGGCGCCGTCCTCGCGGGTCAGCTCGAAGACCTCGGTGCGCTCATAGCCGCCCCCGCCGAAGGGTGGCTCGCCGCGGTGCTCGGTCAGGCGGACCTCCACCTCGGCATGGCCGTCGAGCTCCTCGACCTCGACCAGGGTCGCGCGCACGTCCCGATGGCGCTGGTCGCGGGTGGCGCGCCGCAGGTCGTCGACGTCGCAGGCCTCCCGCAGGTCGGCGGCGACGCTCGCCCGCAGCCCCTCGGCGTCACGCTCCTCGGCGGCGACGAGGAAGTCGCGCACCGTCGCCGCCGGGTCGTCGGCGTCGAGGGCGGGCGGCTCGGCGTCGCCGCCGATCAGTAGGCCCAGGACCACGACCGCGGCCAGGACGCCGGCGGCGGCCAGCAGCCAGCGGGTGGAGGCGGCGGGTGGCTCCATCGTGGTCTCCTCGTCGCCGGGCCCCGGTGGAGAGGCTTCCGCCGGGGGCGCGCTCCGTCAGCGTGGGGTGTGGCTCGGTGCGTGCGTGGCCAGCATCGCCCATGACGGCCGTGGCGTGCGTCAGGGATGACCCTGAGATCGCAGGGAGGTGTCGCGCCGTCGGCCGTTTGGGGCCACCACCGAGCCGTCCGTGCAGCGTCGAGGAAGGGGGTGGCGTGCCAGGTGCTCGCGTACGAACATCCGTTCGGGTAGCGTGCCCGCTGCCCGTCGTCCACAGGCTACGGGAGGCGGGTCCACCGACGTGTCACCCCCGGCACGTACGGTGCGATCCGATGCAGATGGCGGATGCCCGCCGAACGAGACGGAGGAATCCCGTGGACCGAGAGAAGTCCCTCGACCTCGCCCTGGCGAACATCGAGAAGCAGTTCGGCAAGGGCTCGCTGATGCGGCTCGGCGACCAGGTGGGCCAGGAGGTCCCGGCGATCCCCACCGGGGCGATCTCGCTGGACGTGGCCCTGGGCGTCGGCGGGCTGCCCCGCGGCCG